>NZ_JBHYYB010000150.1:0-15042 GCF_042752535.1 Kitasatospora sp. NPDC059327
ACCTTCCTGGAGCTCGGTCCCGGGGGTGTGCTCACCGCGATGGCCCAGGACTGCGCCGGTGACGACACCGACCAGCTCGCCTTCGTCCCCGCACTGCGATCCGGCGGCGCCGAGGACCAGGCGCTGCTGACCGCGCTCGCCGGCCTGCACACCCGCGGACTGGACGTCGACTGGTCGGCGCTGTTCACCGGTGCCAGCCGGGTCGACCTGCCGACCTACGCCTTCCAGCGGCAGCGGTACTGGCTGGAGGCCGTGGCCGGCGCCGATGTGACCGGCGCGGGCCTGGCCGACCCCGGCCACCCGTTGTTGGGTGCGGTGACGTCGGTGCCGGGTTCCGGCCTGGTGGTGGCGTCGGGTGTGTTGTCGCTGCGCGCTCAGCCGTGGCTGGCGGACCACGTGGTGGCGGGTTCGGTGGTGGTGCCGGGTGCCGCGCTGGTGGAGATGGCTGTGCGGGTCGGGGACGAGGTCGGGGCCGGTGTGGTCGAGGAGTTGGTGATCGAGGCGCCGTTGGTGCTGGCGGAGCGTGGGTCGTTGCGGGTCCAGGTCGTCGTGGACGGCGTGGACGGGGCGGGGCGTTTCCCGGTCGCGGTGTATTCGGCCGAGGGTGATGGTGAGTGGGTCCGGCACGCGTCGGGTTTCCTGGCGGCCGGGCCCGCCGGGTCGGAGCCGGTCGCGGAGGGTGGTGTGTGGCCGCCGGCCGGGGCCGTCGAGGTCGAGGTGGAGGGCTTCTACCAGAGCCGGGCGGAGGCCGGACTGGCCTACGGTCCGGTGTTCCGTGGCCTGGAGCGGGCCTGGACGCTGAACGGCGAGGTGTACGCCGAGGTCGCGCTTCCCGAGGCGGTCGCGGCGGAGGGCTTCGCCCTGCACCCGGCGCTGCTCGACGCTGCCCTGCACGCGGGTGAGTTCCTGGAGGGCCGTGCGGGTGGGGGTGTGTTGCTGCCGTTCGCGTGGTCGGACGTCGCCGTGCACGCGTCCGGCGCGGTCGCGGCCCGGGTCCGGATCACGGCGCGCGGTGCGGACGGGTTCTCGGTCGAGGCGGCCGACCGGGCCGGCAACCCGGTGGCGAGCGTCGGCCGGCTGACCCTGCGCGAGCTGACCGGCGACCTGAGTGCCCGGCGCTCCGACGCGCTGTACCGGGTCGATTGGACGCCGTTGCCGCTGGAGGGTTCGGTGGCCGGTGCGGCGGACATCGCGCTGGTCGACCTGACCGACGGCGGCGAGCTGCGTCCGCTCACCGCCCGAGCGCTCGACGCGCTCCAGGAGTTCCTGGCCGCCGAGTCGGGTGGGCGGCTGGTCGTCCTGACCCGGGGCGTCACCGAGGACCCGGCGGTCTCGGCGGTGTGGGGCCTGGTGCGGTCGGCGCAGAGTGAGAATCCGGGCCGGCTCGTGCTGGTCGACACCGACGAGGTGTCCCGCCCGCTGCTCGACGCGGCGCTTGCCACCGGCGAGCCGCAGCTCCTGCTGCGCGAGGCCACCGCCGCGGTGCCGCGCCTGGTCCGCGCCGACCACGGCCAGGAGCTGCCCGTCCCCGCCGGGGCCGAGGCCTGGCACCTGGACGTCACCGAGCGGGGCACCCTGGAGAACCTCGCCCTGCTGCCTGACACCGTCCGGCCGCTCGCCGCCGGCGAGCTGCGGATCGCCGTGCGCGCCGCCGGCGTCAACTTCCGCGACGTTCTGATCGCCCTCGGCATGTACCCGGGCGACGCCACCCTCGGGGGCGAGGGCGCCGGCGTGGTGCTGGAGGTCGGCCCCGGCGTGACCGGGCTGGCGCCCGGCGACCGGGTGATGGGCCTGCTCGCCAACGGCTTCGGGCCGCAGACCGTGGCCGACCGCCGCAACCTCGTCCGGATGCCGGCCGGCTGGTCCTTCGCCCAGGCCGCCTCGGTGCCGCTGGTCTTCGTCACCGCCTACTACGGCCTGCGCGACCGAGGCGGGCTGAGCGCGGGCGAGTCCGTGCTGGTCCACGCGGCCGCCGGCGGTGTCGGCTCGGCCGCCGTCCAACTGGCCCGGCACTTCGGTGCGACGGTGTTCGGCACCGCCAGTACCGGCAAGTGGGACGCCCTGCGGGCCGCCGGCCTGGACGACGAGCACATCGGCAACTCGCGCACCCTGGAGTTCCGCGAGCGGTTCCTGGCCGCCACCGGCGGACGCGGCGTGGACGTCGTACTGGACGCGCTGGCCGGCGAGTTCGTCGACGCCTCGCTGGACCTGCTGCCGCGCGGCGGCCGGTTCCTGGAGATGGGCAAGACCGACATCCGCGACGCGGACGAGGTCGCCGCCGCCCGTCCCGGCGTCGCCTACCAGGCGTTCGACCTGGTCGAGGCGGGCCCGGACCGGGTTCAGGAGATCCTGCTCGAACTCGTCGAGCTGTTCGAACGCGGGGTGCTCACCCCGCTGCCGCTGAAGAGCTGGGACGTGCGCCGGGCGCCGGACGCGTTCCGCCACCTCAGCCAGGCCCGGCACGTCGGCAAGGTCGTCCTGACCGTGCCGCGCCCGCTCGACCCCGAGGGCACCGCGCTGGTCAGCGGCCTCGGCACGCTCGGCGCCCTGGTGGCCCGCCACCTGGTCACCGAGCACGGCGTGCGGCACCTGGTCCTGACCAGCCGGCGCGGCCGGGCCGGCGCCGGCGCCGACGAACTGGTGGCCGAACTCACCGGGCTGGGCGCCGCCGTCACGGTCGCGGCCTGCGACACGGCCGACCGCGAGGCGGTCGCCGCCGTGCTGGCCGGGATCCCGGCCGAGCACCCGCTCACCGCCGTCGTCCACACCGCCGGCGTCGTCGACGACGGCGTGCTGTCGGCGCTGACGCCGCAGCGGCTGGACACCGTGTTCCGCCCCAAGGCGGACGCGGTGCACACCCTCGACGAGCTGACCCGGGACGCCGACCTCGCCGCCTTCGTGGTCTTCTCCTCCGCCGCCGGGGTGCTCGGCAACCCCGGCCAGGGCAACTACGCCGCCGCCAACGCCTACCTGGACGGCCTGGCCGCCCGGATCGGCGCGGAGGGCCGGCCCGCGGTCGCGCTCGCCTGGGGCTTCTGGGCGGAGGCCAGCACCATGACCGCCGACCTGGACACGGCGACCCTCCAGCGCAACAAGCGCGACGGAATGGTCGGCATCGGGGCGGAGGAGGGCATGGCACTGTTCGACCTCGGCCTGGGGTCGGCCGTTCCGGCGCTCGTCCCGGCCAAGTTCGACCTGGCCGCGCTGCGCGCCCGGGCCACCGCCGAACCGCTCCCCGCCCTGCTGCGCGGCCTGGTCCGCTCGGGCCGGCAGGCCGCGAGCAACACCGCGGCCACCACCGGCGCCTCCGTGGCCGACCAGCTGGCCGGGCTCTCGGCGGACGACCAGGAGCGCTTCCTGCTCGACCTGGTCCGCCGGCACGCCGCCACCGTGCTCGGCCACGCGAGCGGCGACTCCATCGAGGCCGGCCGGGCCTTCAAGGAGGCGGGCTTCGACTCGCTGACCGCCGTCGAGCTGCGCAACCGGCTGACCGGGCCCACCGGTGTCCGACTGCCCGCCACCCTGGTGTTCGACTACCCGACCCCGCTCGTGCTCGCCAAGCACCTGCGCTCCGAACTGGTCGGCGACACCGCCGCCGCACCGGCCCCCGCCCCGGTGGCGGTCACGGCCGGGACGGACGAGCCGATCGCCATCGTCGCGATGAGCTGCCGCTTCCCCGGGGAGGTGAACAGCCCTGAGGAACTCTGGGAGCTGCTTCTCCAGGGCGCCGACGTGATGTCCGGCTTCCCGACCAACCGAGGCTGGGACCTGGAACGGCTGTTCGACGCCGATCCGGAGCGACTGGGCACCTCCTACGTCAGCCGGGGCGCCTTCCTGCACGACGCCGGTGAGTTCGACGCCGAGTTCTTCGGGATCTCGCCGCGCGAGGCGCTGGCCATGGACCCGCAGCAGCGGCTGCTGCTGGAGGCCTCCTGGGAGGCGGTCGAGCGGGCCGGCATCGACCCGGCCACCCTGCGCGGCAGCGCCACCGGTGTCTTCACCGGCCTGATCAGCCACGACTACGCGCACGGTATGCACCACTCGGGCGCCGAGCTGGAGGGCTACCGGCTCACCGGCGCGGCCGGCAGCGTCGCCTCCGGCCGGGTCTCCTACGTGCTCGGCCTCGAAGGCCCGGCGATCTCGGTCGACACCGCCTGCTCCTCCTCGCTGGTCTCGCTGCACATGGCGGTGCAGGCGCTGCGCCAGGGCGAGATCTCGATGGCGCTGGCCGGCGGTGTGATGGTGATGGCCACCCCGGACACCTTCGTCGAGTTCTCGCGGCAGCGCGGCCTGGCGACGGACGGCCGGATCAAGGCCTTCGCCGGCGCGGCCGACGGCACCGCCTGGTCCGAGGGGATCGGCGTCCTGGTGGTCGAGCGGCTCTCCGACGCCCGGCGGCTCGGGCACCCCGTGCTCGCCGTGGTGCGCGGTTCGGCTGTCAACCAGGACGGCGCGTCCAACGGCCTCTCCGCGCCGAACGGGCCCTCGCAGCAGCGGGTGATCCGCCAGGCGCTGGCGAACGCCCGGCTGACGGCGGCGGACGTCGACGCGGTCGAGGCCCATGGCACGGGGACGACGTTGGGTGACCCGATCGAGGCCCAGGCGCTGCTGGCCACCTACGGCCAGGACCGTTCGGGTGACCAGCCGCTCTGGCTGGGCTCCATCAAGTCGAACATCGGCCATGCCCAGGGCGCCGCCGGTGTGGCGAGCGTGATCAAGATGGTGCTCGCGCTGCGGCACGGCGTGCTGCCGAAGACCCTTCACGTGGACGAGCCGAGTCCGAAGGTGGACTGGTCGGCGGGCGCGGTCGAGCTGTTGACCGAGGCGCGTGCGTGGCCGCGGACCGGCCGCCCGCGCCGGGCCGGCGTCTCCTCCTTCGGTGTCAGCGGCACCAACGCCCACGTCATCCTCGAACAGGCGCCGGTCGACGGACCGCAGGACGCCGAGGTCGCGCCGGGCACGCCGGCCGATGCCCCGCTGCCCTGGCTGCTGTCGGCGAAGTCGGCGGCCGCCCTGCGCGGACAGGCGGCGCGCCTGGCCGCGTTCGTCGAGGCCGACCCCGCCGTGCGGCCCGCCGACATCGCCCACTCGCTCGTCACCACGAGGGCGGCCCTGGACGTCCGGGCCGCGGTGGTCCCGGGCAGCCGCGGCGACGCGGTCGCCGCGCTGACGGCACTCGCCGCCGGCGAGTCCGCGCCCAACCTGGTGACCGGCACCGCCGGGGTCGACGGCCGCACGGTGTTCGTCTTCCCCGGGCAGGGCTCCCAGTGGGTCGGCATGGGCGCCGAACTCCTGGAGACCTCACCGGTGTTCGCGGCCCGGATGGCGGAGTGCGCGGAAGCACTGTCCGCCCACGTCGACTGGTCGCTGCTCGACGTGATCCGCCAGGCCGAGGGAGCGCCCTCGCTCGACCGCGTGGACGTCGTCCAGCCGGTCTCCTTCGCGATGATGGTCTCGCTGGCCGAAGTCTGGCGCTTCCACGGCGTCGTCCCGGACGCCGTCATCGGCCACTCCCAGGGCGAGATCGCCGCCTCCTGCGTCGCCGGGGTGCTGTCCCTGGCGGACGCGACCAAGGTGGTCGCGCTGCGCAGCCAGGCCATCGCCGCCGGACTGGCCGGCAAGGGCGGCATGATGTCCGTCGCGCTGCCGGCGGCCGAGGTGGAGCACCGGCTCGGCGACGGGCTGGAACTCGCGGCGGTCAACGGCCCCGGCTCGGCCGTGGTCGCCGGCGAGCCCGCCGCACTGGACGCGCTGTACGAGGAACTGGTGGCGGAAGGCGTCCGGGCCCGCAAGGTCCCGGTGGACTACGCCTCCCACACGTCCCACGTCGAACTCATCGAGGCGGAGCTGGCCGAGCTCCTCGACGGGCTCAGCCCCCGCACCGCGCGCATCCCGCTCTTCTCCACGGTGCTCGGGCGGTGGCTCGACGGCAGCGAGATGGACGGCGGCTACTGGTACCGGAACCTGCGCTCGACCGTCCGGTTCGCCGAGGCGACCGACGCGCTGCTGGCCCAGGGCCACCGGGTGTTCGTCGAGGTGAGCGCCCACCCGGTGCTGACCATGGCGATCCAGGACCTGGCCGACCAGCGCGGTGGCGCCACGGCCGTCACCGTGGGCTCGCTCCGGCGCGACGACGGCGGCCTCGACCGCCTGCTGCTCTCGCTCGCCGAACTGCTGGTCCGGGGCGTCGAGGTGGACAGCGCGGCGCTGTTCGCCGGTGCCCGCCGGGTCGATCTGCCGACGTACGCGTTCCAGCGGGAGTGGTTCTGGTGGGCGGAGTCGGTGGTGGCGGGTGATGCGGCGGCGTTCGGGTTGGTGGCGGCGGAGCATCCGTTGTTGGGTGCGGTGACGTCGGTGCCGGGTTCCGGTCTGGTGGTGGCGTCGGGTGTGTTGTCGCTGCGTAGTCAGCCGTGGTTGGCCGATCACGTGGTGGCGGGTTCGGTGGTGGTGCCGGGTGCCGCGTTGGTGGAGCTGGCCGTGCGGGTCGGGGACGAGGTCGGGGCCGGTGTGGTCGAGGAGTTGGTGATCGAGGCGCCGTTGGTGTTGGCGGAGCGTGGGTCGTTGCGGGTCCAGGTCGTCGTGGACGGCGTGGACGGCGCGGGGCGTTTCCCGGTCGCGCTGTATTCGGCCGAGGGTGATGGTGAGTGGGTCCGGCACGCGTCGGGTTTCCTGGCGGCCGGGCGTGTTGGTGCGG
The DNA here is from genome assembly GCF_042752535.1 of Kitasatospora sp. NPDC059327. Lineage (NCBI taxonomy): Bacteria > Bacillati > Actinomycetota > Actinomycetes > Kitasatosporales > Streptomycetaceae > Kitasatospora > Kitasatospora sp. NPDC059327. The sequence continues at coordinate 6,695 of NZ_JBHYYB010000150.1, forward strand.
AGCCGGTCGCCGAGGGTGGTGTGTGGCCGCCGGCCGGGGCCGTCGAGGCGGAGCTGGAGGGCTTCTACCGGGAGCGTGCTGGGGCGGGTCTTGAGTACGGCCCGTTGTTCCAGGGGCTCCATCGGGTGTGGACGTTGGACGGCGAGGTGTATGCCGAAGTGGCGCTTCCGGAGGGCTCGGTGGCGGAGGGCTTCGCGCTGCATCCGGCGCTGTTGGACGCGGCTCTGCACGCGGGTGTGTTCCTGACCGGCTGGTCGGGTGGGGGTGTGTTGCTGCCGTTCGCGTGGTCGGACGTGGCGGTGCATGCCACGGGCGCGGACGCGGTGCGGGTGCGGATCTCCGCGCGTGGCGGTGACGGTTTCCGTATCGAGGTCGCGGACGAGGCGGGTGCTCCGGTGGTGAGCGTCGGCCGGCTGACCCTGCGCGAGCTGACCGGTGGCCTGAGTGCCCGGCGGTCCGACGCGCTGTTCCGGGTCGACTGGACGCCGCTGCCGCTGGAGGGTTCGGTGGCCGGTGCGGCGGACGTCGCGCTGGTCGACCTGACCGACGGCGGCGAGGTGCGTCCGCTCACCGCCCGAGCGCTCGACGCGCTCCAGGGGTTCCTGGCGGCGGAGTCGGGTGGGCGGCTGGTCGTGCTGACCCGGGGCGTCACCGAGGACCCGGCGGTCTCGGCGGTCTGGGGTCTGGTGCGGTCGGCGCAGAGTGAGAATCCGGGTCGGATCGTGCTGGTCGATGTCGACGAGGCTTCGTCGGGGTTGGTGGACGCGGCGCTGGCTTCGGGTGAGTCGCAGGTGTTGTTGCGCGAGGGCGGTGCGGCGGTGCCGCGTCTGGTTCGGGTGGAGCGGGCTGCCGGTGAGGGTGTGCCGGACTTCGATCCGGAGGGGACGGTGCTGGTCAGTGGTCTGGGGACGTTGGGTGCGTTGGTGGCCCGTCATCTGGTGGCGGTGCACGGTGTCTCGCGTCTGTTGCTGACCAGTCGTCGTGGTGCTGAGGGTGTCGGCGTGGCGGAGTTGGTGGCCGAGTTGTCGGCGCTGGGTGCTTCGGTGCGGGTCGAGGCGTGTGACATGGCCGATCGTGGGGCGGTCGCGGGGTTGTTGGCGGGTGTGTCGGTGGAGCATCCGTTGACGGGTGTGGTGCATACGGCGGGTGTGTTGGACGACGCGCTGGTGGGTTCGTTGTCGGTGGAGCGGTTGGACGCGGTGTTCCGTCCGAAGGTGGACGCGGCGTTGAATCTGGACGAGTTGACGCGTGGGTCGGGGTTGGCGGCGTTCGTGTTGTTCTCGTCGGCGGCCGGGACGTTCGGTACGCCGGGGCAGGGCAACTACGCGGCGGCCAACGCGTTTCTCGACGGGTTGGCCGTCAGGCGCCGGCGGCAGGGTCTGCCCGCGACCTCGTTGGCCTGGGGTCTGTGGGCCGAACACACCGGCATGACCAGCCACCTCGACTCCGTCGACCTGCGGCGCAGCAGGCGCGGCGGCATGCTGGGCCTGTCCAACGACGAGGGCGTTCTGCTCTTCGACGCCGCGCTGGCCTCCGGGGCTCCGGCCCTGGTGCCGGCCAGGCTCGACCTCGCCGCGCTGAACCGGGGCGCGGGTTCGGAGCCCGTCCCACCGCTGCTGCGCGGCCTGGTCCGCCCCGGGCGGCGCACCGCGGCCCAGTCCGGCGGCGCGACCGGCGCCGACACCCTGGCGCGGCGCCTCACCGCCCTGCCCGAGGACGAGCGGGCGGAGTTCGTCCTGGAACTGGTCACCGGGCTGGTGGCGACCGTCCTCGGGCGGTCCCGGTCAACCGGCATCGACCCCGGCCAGGCGTTCAAGGACGTCGGCTTCGACTCCCTGCTGGCGGTGGAACTGCGCAACCGCCTCGTCGAGGCGACCGGGGTCCGGCTCGCGGCGACGCTGGTCTTCGACTACGCGACGCCTGCCGCGCTCGCCCGCCACCTGGAGAGCCTGTTGGTCCCCGAGGCGGCGGAGGCCAGGGCCGAGGCCCGGCCGTGGGCGGTCGACGAACCGGCTGCGGACGAGGACGACATCGACCTCGGCTCCGCGAGCGACGACGAACTCTTCGACCTGATCGACAGCGAACTCGGTCATTCCTGAGCTTCGGCGACCAGTCAACGATCGGTGAACAAGGACGGACGTGGGATGACCAACGACGACAAGCTCAGGGACTACCTCAAGCGCGTGGTGACCGACCTGCGCAAGGCCAACAAGCGGCTGCGGGACCTCGAAGCCGAGAAGCACGAGCCGATCGCGATCGTCGGGATGAGCTGCCGGCTGCCGGGCGGGGTCGCCTCGCCGGAGGACCTGTGGCGCCTGGTCGAGCAGGGCGGCGACGCCATCGGCGGGTTCCCCGCCGACCGTGGCTGGGACCTCGACCGGCTCTTCGACGAGGACCCGGACCACGCCGGCACCTCGTACGCGCGGGAGGGTGGCTTCCTGCATGACGCGGCCGACTTCGACGCCCGGTTCTTCGGGATCTCGCCGCGCGAGGCGCTCTCGATGAACCCGCAGCAGCGGCTGCTGCTGGAGGCCTCCTGGGAGGCGATCGAGCGGGCCGGCATCAGGCCGACCACCCTGCACGGCGAGGACGTCGGCATCTTCGCGGGCGTCATGTACCACGACTACGTGCCCCGGCAGCAGGTGCCGAGCGAGGTCGAGGGACTGCTCGGCATCGGCAACTCCGGCAGCGCCACCTCGGGCCGGGTGTCCTACACCCTCGGTCTGGAGGGCCCGGCCGTCACCGTCGAGACGGCGTGCTCGTCCTCGCTGGTGGCGGTGCACCTGGCGGTGCAGGCGCTGCGGGTCGGTGAGTGCTCGATGGCGTTGGCGGGCGGTGTGGCGGTCATGTCGACGCCGGAGGTGTTCGTCGACTTCTCGCGGCAGCGTGGGTTGGCGGCGGACGGTCGGATCAAGGCCTTCGCCGGCGCGGCGGACGGCACCGGTCTGGCCGAGGGTGTGGGCGTGCTGGTGCTGGAGCGGTTGTCGGACGCGCGGCGCAACGGGCATCCGGTGTTGGCGGTGGTGCGTGGTTCGGCGGTCAATCAGGACGGTGCGTCCAATGGTCTGACGGCGCCGAACGGGCCGTCGCAGGAGCGGGTGATCCGGCAGGCGCTGGCGAACGCGCGGTTGACGGCGGCGGATGTCGACGCGGTGGAGGCGCACGGCACGGGGACGACGCTGGGTGATCCGATCGAGGCCCAGGCGTTGCTGGCGACCTATGGTCAGGAGCGTTCGGGGGGCGAGCCACTGTGGTTGGGCTCGCTGAAGTCGAACATCGGGCATGCCCAGGCCGCCGCGGGTGTGGCGGGTGTGATCAAGATGGTGCAGGCGATGCGGCACGGTGTGCTGCCGAGGACCCTTCATGTGGACGAGCCGAGTCCGAAGGTGGACTGGTCGGCGGGCGCGGTCGAGTTGTTGACCGAGGCGCGTGCGTGGCCGCGGACCGACCGCCCGCGCCGGGCCGGCGTCTCGTCGTTCGGTATGAGTGGCACCAACGCCCACGTCATCCTCGAACAGGAACCCGTGCGGGAGGCCGAGCCCGAGAGGCAACCCGATCTGCCGGCTCCGGCGCGGGACGTCCCACTGCCGTGGGTGGTGTCGGGCAAGTCGGTGGAGGCGCTGCGCGGTCAGGCGGCCCGACTGGCGGCGTTCGTGGAGGCCGACCCTTCGCTCGACCCCGCCGACATCGCCCAGTCGCTGGCCACCTCTCGGGTGGCGTTCGCCCACCGGGCCGTTGTGCTGGGGAGCGACAAGGATGGCAGGCTCCGCGCCCTGAAGGCCCTCGCGGCCGGCGAGCACGACGCGGACGTGGTGTCGGGTACCACCGCGCGCGGGAAGTTGGCGGTGTTGTTCACCGGGCAGGGCAGTCAGGTCCGGGACATGGGTCATGGCCTGTATACGTCGTTCCCGGTGTTCGCGGAGGCTTTCGACGCGGTGTGCGCGGAGCTGGATCCGTTGTTGGAGCGGCCGTTGCGTGAGGTCGTCGCGACGGGTGAGGGTTTGGACGAGACCGGGTTCACCCAGCCCGCGTTGTTCGCGGTCGAGGTCGCTCTCTATCGTCTGCTGCTCTCGTTCGGGGTCCGGCCCGACTATCTCGCCGGGCATTCGATCGGTGAGCTGGCGGCCGCGCACGTGTCGGGGGTGTTGGGTCTGCGGGACGCGGCGGTGCTGGTGGCGGCGCGGGGCCGGTTGATGCAGGCGTTGCCGGCGGGTGGGGCGATGGTCGCGGTCCAGGCGTCGGAGGAGGAGGTGGGCGCGGTCCTGACGGCGGGGGTGTCGTTGGCGGCTGTCAACGGGCCGGCGTCGGTCGTCGTGTCCGGTGACGAGGACGCCGTGGAGTTGCTCGCGGGGGTGTTTCGGGAGCGGGGTCGTAAGACGCGCAGGTTGACGGTCAGTCACGCGTTCCACTCCTCGCACATGGATGACATGTTGGAGGACTTCCACAAGATCGCCGCGTCGTTGTCCTACGGGAAGCCGACCACGCGGGTGGTCTCCAATGTGACCGGGGCTCTGGCGGACCCGGACCGGTTGCGTGATCCGTCCTACTGGGTCGAGCACATTCGCGAGCCCGTCCGGTTCCTGGACGGTGTCCGGGAGTTGCGGGAGCGGGGTGTCACGACCTTCCTGGAACTCGGCCCCGGGGGTGTGCTCACCGCGATGGCCCAGGACTGCGCCGGTGACGACACCGACCAGCTCGCCTTCGTCCCCGCACTGCGCGGCCAGGCCAACGAGGCGCAGTCGTTCGTCTCCGCGCTCGCCCGCCTGCACACCCACGGCACCACCGTCGACTGGACCACCCTGCTCCCCGGCGCCCGCCGGATCGACCTGCCGACCTACGCGTTCCAGCGGGAGTGGTTCTGGTGGGCGGAGTCGGTGGTGGCGGGTGATGCGGCGGCGTTCGGGTTGGTGGCGGCTGAGCATCCGTTGTTGGGTGCGGTGACGTCGGTGCCGGGTTCCGGCCTGGTGGTGGCGTCGGGTGTGTTGTCGCTGCGCGCTCAGCCGTGGCTGGCGGACCACGTGGTGGCGGGTTCGGTGGTGGTGCCGGGTGCCGCGCTGGTGGAGATGGCCGTGCGGGTCGGGGACGAGGTCGGGGCCGGTGTGGTCGAGGAGTTGGTGATCGAGGCGCCGTTGGTGCTGGCGGAGCGTGGGTCGTTGCGGGTCCAGGTCGTCGTGGACGGCGTGGACGGGGCGGGGCGTTTCCCGGTCGCGGTGTATTCGGCCGAGGGTGATGGTGAGTGGGTCCGGCACGCGTCGGGCTTCCTGGCGGCCGGGCGTGTTGGTGCGGAGCCGGTCGCCGAGGGTGGTGTGTGGCCGCCGGCCGGGGCCGTCGAGGTCGAGGTGGAGGGCTTCTACCAGAGCCGGGCGGAGGCCGGACTGGCCTACGGTCCGGTGTTCCGTGGCCTGGAGCGGGCCTGGACGCTGAACGGTGAGGTGTACGCCGAGGTCGCGCTTCCCGAGGCGGTCGCGGCGGAGGGCTTCGCCCTGCACCCGGCGCTGCTCGACGCGGCCCTGCACGCGAGTGAGTTCCTGGAGGGCCGTGCGGGTGGGGGTGTGTTGCTGCCGTTCGCGTGGTCGGACGTCGCCGTGCACGCGTCCGGCGCGGTCGCGGCCCGGGTCCGGATCACGGCGCGCGGTGCGGACGGGTTCTCGGTCGAGGCGGCCGACCGGGCCGGCAACCCGGTGGTGAGTGTCGGCCGGCTGACCCTGCGCGAGCTGACCGGTGGCCTGAGTGCCCGGCGTTCGGATTCGCTGTTCCGGGTGGATTGGTCGCCGTTGCCGCTGGAGGGTTCGGTGGCCGGTGCGGCGGACGTGGTGGTGCTGGATCTGACGGGTGGTGGGGAGGTTCGGGCGCTGACCGGGCGGGCCCTGGTGGAGGTGCAGGGGTTCCTGGCGGCGGAGTCGGGTGGGCGGCTGGTCGTCCTGACCCGGGGTGTCGCCGAGGACCCGGCGGTGTCGGCGGTCTGGGGTCTGGTGCGGTCGGCGCAGAGTGAGAATCCGGGTCGGATCGTGTTGGTCGATGTCGACGAGGCGTCGTCGGGGTTGGTGGACGCGGCGCTGGCTTCGGGTGAGTCGCAGGTGTTGTTGCGTGAGGGCGGTGCGGTGGTGCCGCGTCTGGTTCGGGTGGAGCGGGCTGCCGGTGAGGGTGTGCCGGAGTTCGATCCGGAGGGGACGGTGCTGGTCAGTGGTTTGGGGACGTTGGGTGCGTTGGTGGCCCGTCATCTGGTGGTGGTGCACGGTGTCTCGCGTCTGTTGCTGACCAGTCGTCGTGGTGCCGAGGGTGTCGGGGTGGCGGAGTTGGTGGCCGAGTTGTCGGCGCTGGGTGCTTCGGTGCGGGTCGAGGCGTGTGACATGGCCGATCGTGGGGCGGTCGCGGGGTTGTTGGCGGGTGTGTCGGTGGAGCATCCGTTGACGGGTGTGGTGCATACGGCGGGTGTGTTGGACGACGCGCTGGTGGGTTCGTTGTCGGTGGAGCGGTTGGACGCGGTGTTCCGTCCGAAGGTGGACGCGGCGTTGATTCTGGACGAGTTGACGCGTGGGGCGGGGTTGGCGGCGTTCGTGTTGTTCTCGTCGGCGGCGGGGACGTTCGGTACGCCGGGGCAGGGCAACTACGCGGCGGCCAACGCGTTTCTCGACGGGTTGGCCGTCAGGCGCCGGCGGCAGGGTCTGCCCGCGACCTCGTTGGCCTGGGGTCTGTGGGCCGAACACAACGGCATGACCAGCCAGTTGGACACCACCGGTCAGGGCCGGATCGCCCGCAGCGGGATGCTCGCGCTCAGTGAGGAGGACGGCCTCGCCGCCTTCGACGCCGGACTGGTCGCGGACGAGCCGGCGCTGCTGGCGGCCAGGCTCGACCTGGCCGCACTGAACCGCGGCGCGGGTTCGGAGCCCGTCCCACCGCTGTTGCGCGGCCTGGTCCGCCCCGGGCGGCGCATCGCGGCCCAGCCCGACGGCGCGACCGGCGCCGACGCCCTGGCACAGCGCCTCACCGTCCTCCCCGAGGACGAGCGGGTGGCCTTCCTGGTCGACCTGGTCCGCAACCACACCGCCGTCGTGCTCGGCATCAGCAACGCGGCGAGCATCGAGACGGAGCAGGCGTTCAAGGACATCGGCTTCGACTCGCTGACCGCCGTCGAGCTGCGCAACCGGCTCACCGGAGCGACCGGCGTCCGGCTGCCCGCCACCCTGGTCTTCGACCACCCCACGCCGGGCGCGCTCGCCCGGCGGCTGCGGGCGGGCCTCCTCCCGGACGAGCCGGCCGGTGACGCCGTCGACCAGGACGCCCTCGGCGAGCAGGAGATCCGCCGGCTGCTCGCGACCGTGCCGCTGAGCCGGTTCCGGGCGCTCGGGGTGCTGGACACCCTGCTCCAGCAGGCCACGGAGCCTGACGGCGGCCAGGCTCCGGCCGGCCCCGGCGAGTCCGAGCTGATCGTCGCGATGGATGCCGACAGCTTGGTGGCGCGTGCCCTCGGCACCGACCTCGGCTGACCCGCCCACTGTCCTTCGGAAGGAAATGTCGATGAGCGTCAACGACGCCAAGTTGGTCGAGGCCCTGCGCGCCTCGCTGCTGGAGAACGAACGCCTCCGGGAGGAGGTCCGCCTGGTCACCGCCGCGGCCGTCGAGCCGATCGCGATCGTCGGGATGAGCTGCCGGCTGCCGGGCGGGGTCGCCTCGCCGGAGGACCTCTGGCGCCTGGTCGACGAGGGGACGGACGCCATCTCCGGCTTCCCGACCGACCGCGGCTGGAACGAGGACGAGTTCTACCACCCGGAGCCGGACCAGCCCGGCCGCTCGTACGTGAAGGAGGGCGGATTCCTCCACACCGCGGGCGACTTCGACGCCCGGTTCTTCGGTACGCCGGACCGCGAGGCGCTGGCCATGGACCCGCAGCAGCGGCTGCTGCTGGAGGCCTCCTGGGAGGCGATCGAGCGGGCCGGGATCGATCCGACCACCCTGCGCGGCCGGGACGTCGGCGTCTACGCCGGCGCGATGTACCACGACTACGCGGTGAACGTGACGAGCCTGCCCGAGGGCGTCGACGCCTTCCTCGGGATGGGGCGCTCCGGAAGCGTGTTCTCCGGCCGGGTGTCCTACCTCCTCGGCCTGGAGGGCCCGTCGGTGACGGTGGACACCGCGTGCTCGTCCTCGCTGGTCACCCTCCATCTGGCGGCGCAGGCGCTGCGGGCCGGTGAGTGCTCGATGGCGTTGGCGGGTGGTGTGGCGGTCATGTCGACGCCGGAGGTGTTCGTCGACTTCTCGCGGCAGCGTGGGTTGGCGGCGGACGGTCGGATCAAGGCGTTCGCGGGTGCGGCGGACGGGACGGCGTGGGCCGAGGGTGTGGGCGTGCT
>NZ_JBHYYB010000151.1:0-12102 GCF_042752535.1 Kitasatospora sp. NPDC059327
CCAACACCACCAACCCGGACGACTGGGCCCGGATCTCCGGCAAGAAGGGCGAGCGGATCGTCTTCATCCGCACGCTGGTCACCGGAAAGCAGGGCCCCGAGTCCGGCCGCTCGATCGACACCGTCAGCAACACCGGGCAGTACCTGTGAACCGGGCGACCGGCCTTCCCGGGGTACGGAGATACCGGCACCACCCACCGCTCACCCCGTAATCGCCGGCAGCACCACTACCCCCCATTCCGGCGCCGCCCGGCCGAATACTCAGGGATCGTTCCGCGGCGTCGTACCCACCGGCGGACCCGGTACCCATCGAAATGCGCACGGACCGTACCACCCAATTCATCGGGTGCGCCGGGATCGGATATCTCTCCCTTGAATGTCCGACTTTGACCTGTATTCTGCATAGCAAGGCCGGAAAGCGCGGAAGCGTTCCAGACCGAGGACACCCAGACCCCGAGTCGTGAGTCCGAGGAATACGGCCCGGAGCGACGTCGTCGCTCTTTCCCCCACCCCTCCGGAATCAGCTCCCCAGCCCGCACGGCCAGGCCCCCTCCCGGGCCGGGCACCTCCTCGAACCCCGTGGAGCCCGTACATGCGCGCATCTGACCTCACCCCCATCCTGCAGCCGGCCGCCTACCTGTGCAGCCACCCGCAGAACCCGAAGAAGGCGGCCGGGGACCGCGAAGCCCTGAAGCACTTCGCGGCCCGCCTCGGCCTGCCGGCTCCGGTCTTCTACCTCGACCACGCCCACCCGTCCGCCCGGGGCCACCGGTCCCGCCCCCAGTTCGAGACACTCGTGCGCGCCGTCATCGACGGCACGCACCGGCTCCTGCTGATACCGGGGCCCTGGGTCTTCTCCGGCGACGAGGGGCGCGTCCGCCTGTCGCTCCGAGTGCTCAACGCGGCCGGCTGCACCCGGGTGCTCGCTCTGCCGAAGCAGCCCGCCTTCGTACCGCAGCAGCGCACGGCGAGCGTCGGCGGATATCCCGGCCAGGAACCGGGGCGTCGACGGCCTCCCTCGTGACCGGCCGCTGAGCGGAGCGCGACAGAACTCCCGGACACCGGGAGGCCTTTCAGCACCGTTCGGCCACCATCCGAGCCTCAGCGCTCGCCCCCGGCCGGGGGTTCGCGGCGGCGAACCCCCGGCTGACGGCTGTCTCCTCCGGAGCACCGGCGCCCCGGAGGCTTTGATAACGAACGAGTGTCGGACCGGGACCAGGAAGCGACGCGGCTCTCTGTACTGACGACCGGCTCTCACCGAGGCACGCACACGCAGGGGAGTCGGCGCTTCCACTCACTCCTCGCCGTGGACCGCGACCTCGCGAGGTCGCCGTCACGCTCTGCTCCTGGATGGTTCATGTTCCAGCGTCACAGCCGCGTCCGTCGGGCCGGTGCACTTCTGGCGGCCGTGCTGGCGGTGGGAGCCGCGTCCGTCGGCTCCACCGCGACCGCGGCGTCCACCACCGTCCCCTTCAGCGACGGATTCGAGTCCGGCGACACCGCCGTCTGGCCCCGCAGGGGCATCGACGGCGCGGGCACGGTGGACGTGGTCGCGGCCCCCGGTGGCCACGCCGGCAAGGCGGCCCGCTTCACCATGCCGGACAGCGGGAACTCCTACCGCTCCGAGATAGCCACCAGCCGCCTGCCGTACGGCAGCTACCGCTACACCTTCGCCAACTACCTGCCGCAGGAATGGATCCCGTTCGAGGCCCAGACCATCGTGTCCCAGTGGCACGGCGGGACGGACACCATCCCGGCCGTCGTCCTCGCGGTCAGGGCGGACCGGTGGATGATGCTCGTCCACTGGAAGTCGGGGTCGGAGCCGGTGAACGAGGTCAGGTACGACCTCGGGCCCGTCCGGCTCGGGCACTGGAACCAGTGGGCCTTCGACATCACCTGGTCCACCGCGACCACGCCCGGGTCCATCACCGCCCGGCTCGACGGCGCCCAGGTGGGATCGCACCAGGGGCCCAACAGTTACGGTCAGGACACCGCTCCGTATCACAAGATCGGTCTGTACCGGCCCAATTGGAAGGCCTCGAAGGGGTACGTGAACCGCGGGACAGCGCCCGTGGTCGTCTACTACGACGACGTCTCCATCACCCCGAGCTCTCCGGTCCCCGGTAAGCCGACGGCCGCGCCCTCCTCGGCCGCACCGTCCTCCCCCACCGCGCCGTCCCCCGCCGCGACGGCCTCCGCCACGCCGGGCTCCCCCACCTCCCCGAAGCCCGCGACAACGCCGCCGACCGCCCGGCCCTCCGCGTCGGAGTCGGCGCAGCAGCCGCCCTCGGCCCAGCCCTCCGCCCCGGCCACCGCGTCCGGACCGGCCGTGCCCGGATCCACGTCCGGAGCCACACCCGGAGCCACGCCAGGGCCGGTCAACGAGATCCCGGCGGAGACGGACACGGACACGGACAACGACGGGCGTCCCCTGGCGGAGACCGGCGCCTCCAGCCGTACCCCGCTCGTCCTCGCCACCGGTGGCGCGCTGCTCGTCGCCGGCCTCCTCCTCGCCTACCGCCTCCGCAGGAGGAACGCCACCGGCAGGACCCACCGAAGGGCGTAGCACCCGTCCGCCGACCGACCCCGTGACTCGGCGGGGTGGGCCGACGGACGGACCGGGCCGGGTCGCACGGACCCGGCCCGGTCCGCTCCACCCCGTGGTCCGGGTGGAGCAGCGGCCGGACGCGTGACCGGCCCCTCCCTTCCCCTCCCGCGCACACCGCTCAGAGCACCGCGCCGACCCGAACGGAATCCGATGTCCGACCCGACCGCCGAGCCGCGCCGTCGTGCCACCGAACCGACGATCCTGGCCCTCGCCGCGACACCCGCGGTGGGGGCCGCGCTCCTGTTCAGGATCCTTCTGCTGGACGGCGAGTCGTCGGACTACTTCTACTTCCTCGGCCCCTGGTACCGGTACATCGCGGAGAACGGCGGGTTCGCCGCCCTCAGCAACGCGGAGTTCTCCGACTACAACGCCCCGTACCTCTACGTCATGGCCGCGCTGACCTATCTGCCGGTGCCGGCGCTGGCGAGCATCAAGTGGGTCTCGATCCTGTTCGACCTGGCGCTGGCCTCGTACGCGTTCCGCATCGTCGCCCTGCGCGGGCCCCGGTGGCGCCGGCCCGCCCTCGGAGCGGCGGTGGTCGTGCTCTTCCTCCCCACCGTCGTCACCAACAGCGGCTGGTGGGGCCAGGCCGACGCGATCTTCACGACCTTCCTGGTCGGCGGTCTGTACCACCTGCTCCGGAACCGGCCCTGGTGGGCTTGCGTGTTCTTCGGCGTCGCGCTGGCGTTCAAGCTCCAGGCGGTCTTCCTCTTCCCCCTCCTGTTGATCCTGGTGCTGGTGAGGCGGATCCCCTGGGCGAGCCTGCTGGCCGTTCCGGCGGTCTACCTGGCGCTCGACGTCCCCGCCTTCCTGCTCGGCGCCGACCCCTGGAAACTGCTGACGGTGTACGCCCGGCAACCGGACACGTACCAGCAGCTCACGCTCAACGCGCCGTCCGTCTACCAGTTCGTCTCCGTGCCGCAGACCGCGGAGGACGCCGTCCGGAGCGCCGGCGTCCTGATCGCGGGCGCGGCGGTCCTGGTCCTGGTCGGGCTGGCGGTGTGGTCCGTCCGGTGGGCCGGCGGTGCGGTGGACCGGGAGGGACGGCCGCCGCTCACGGACACCGAGGTCCTGCTGCTGGCCACCACCTCCGCGATCGCGGTGCCGTTCCTGCTGCCGTCCATGCACGAGCGCTACTTCTACGTCGCCGACGTGCTCAGTGTGATCGTCGCCTTCCACCTCCCCCGCCGGCTCTGGCACGTACCGCTCCTGGTGCAGGTGTCGTCCCTCGGCAGCTACCTCACCTTCATCGCCCCCGATGTGGCACCGTACCTGTCGATGCCGGCCCACGGCATGCTGATGCTGCTCGCCCTGCTCGCCCTGCTCCGGGCCACGGCCGGGGAGTTGCGCGGGGTGCCGGCACCGGAAGCCGTCCGACCCGTCGCACCGGGCGGCCCCCGACCGGCGGCCCCGCGCATCCCGAAGCCGCGGCAGGGGAGTTGAGGCGGCAGCGGCCGAGGGGCGTCACTCGGCGGGGAGGATGCCGGGCCGGTCCACCACCTCCTCGACCACGGTCAACGTCTGGGTGGACCGCACCCCCTGGATGCTCTGCAGCTTCTCGAAGACGAAGGCGCGCAGCGCGTCCGTGTCCCGGACCCTCACCAGGAGCACGATGTCGAACCCTCCGGTGAGGTACCCCGCGTACTGGACCTCCGGCAGGCCGGCCAGCTCGCGGCTCATCTCGCGCCAGCGGAACTGGCCGGCCGAGACCAGGACGAGCGCCGTCACGTGCAGACCGAGCTTGTGGTGGTCCACGTCGATCGAGAAGTTCCGGATCACCCCGGCCCGGCGCAGCCGCTCCAGGCGCGCGTACACCGTGCCGCGGGACACGTTCGCCCGCGCGGCCAGCTCGGCCGCGGGCAGCCGCCCGTCCCGGTTCAGCGCGCGCAGCAGGGCCAGATCGATGTCGTCCAGTTCCATGGGGGCTCCTCGGCCGGGCTCAGAGGTCGAGGGTCAGCCGGGTGCCTCCGCTTCGAGAGACGCACACGAGCATCACGTCGCCCCGCTCCTTCTCCTCGTCGGACAGCAGGTGGTCGCGGTGGTCCACCGCACCGGCGAGGACCGCAGTCTCGCACGATCCGCAGATGCCCTCGCGGCAGGTGGACGGGATCGTGATCCCCGCGTCCTCCAGCGCGTCCAGGAGCGTCCGGTCGGCCCCGACGGTGATCTCCTCCCCCGTCCGGGCCAGCCGGACGCGGAACTCCCGGGCGTCGTCGGCGGCGGGCCGGCTCGGAGCGCCGAACCGTTCCACCCGGAGGGTGAGCGCCGGGTGCCCGGCCACCAGGGCGGCGAGCTCCTCCAGCATCCCCGCCGGTCCGCAGGCGTGGACCTGCCCGCCGGGCGGGAGGGCCCGCAGCCGGGCGGCCAGGTCCGGGCGGCCGCGGTCCGCGGTCGTCCAGGTCTCGCAGGCGGGGCCGAGGGCTTCGACCTCGTCGAGGAAGGGCATCGACGCACGGTCGCGGCCGACGTGGAGGAGCCGCCACGGCGTGCCGGACGCCGCCAGGGCGCGGGCCATCGGCAGCAGCGGTGTGATGCCGATGCCGCCCGCGACCAGCAGGTGGCCGGGGGCCGGGGTCAGGGCGAAGGCGTTGCGGGGCGGGGTCGCCTCCAGGCGGCCGCCCCGGGTGAGCTCCTCCGCGAGGAACGCCGACCCGCCGCGTGACCGGACGGCCCGGCGCACGCCGAAGCGCCACGTGTGCCGGTCGGCGGGATCGCCGCACAGCGAGTACGAGCGCCGGAACACCCGGCCCGCGTGGTCGAAGGTGAGGTCGACGTGGGCGCCGGGGGTCCACAGCGGCAACTCCTCGCCGTGGGCGTGGCCGACGGTGATGACGGCCACCTCGCCACCGGTCCTGCGCACGTCGAGCACGCGCAGCGGGAGGACGGGCACGCGCAGCGGGCCGTCCGCGGGACCGGCGACGGCGGCCGGGCGTGCCGCGTCCACCGAGCGGCCGGAGGCGCCCCCGAGCCCGACCTTCAGGCTGACCGGCCCCCGGAACTCCCACCCCCGGATCACCGGCTCCTCGGCCAACCGGAGGGCCGGGTGGGCCGTCAGCAGTTCCTCCAGCGCCGTCCGGACCTGGGTGCGGGCCAGCACCGCGCCCACGCAGGCGTGCACGCCCGCGCTGAAGGACAGGTGCTGGTTGTGCTCGCGCCACAGCCGGAACTCGTCCGGCTCGTCCCACCGCCCGGGGTCCCGGTTCGCGGAGGCGAGGACGGCGAGGACCAGCGCCCCCTGCGGCAGCAGCCGTCCCGCGACGCGGGTGGGCCTGGTCACCCGGCGCGTGACGGTGCCCACCGGGGCGCCGAACCGGAGGGCCTCCTCGATCAGACGGACGATCGCGGTCCGGTCCCGGTCGACCTCCCGGCGGACCTCGGGATCCGTCAGGTAGGCGAGAAGGGCGTGCCCGAAGAGGTCGCGGGGCTCCTGCATGCCACCGATGATCAGCAGCTTGGTGGTCGCCGCGATCTCCTGGAAGGCGGCACCACCGGCCACCAGGCCCGCCAGCAGGGTACCCGGTGCCGGCCGTTGCCGCAGGGTGGCACGCAGCACGTCGTCGACGGCGGCGCCCGCCTCGTCCGCCCGGCGCTGCTTGGCGGGATCGCGCTCGTAGTTGGCGGATCCGGCGGCGATCCCCTCCACCCATTCCGTGAACACCGGGACGGGCAGCTCGGGCAGCCCGGTGACGCGTTGCAGCACCCGGACCGCGAGGGTCCGGGCGAAGCCGTTGACGAGGTCGACCTCGTCGCCCGGACGGAGCGCGCCGAGCAGGGTGCGGACGGTCTCCCGGACGGCGCCCTCCACGGTCCGCTTGAGCACCGAGGGCCGCAGACCCTCCGTCAGCGGAGCGCGCAGGCGGTCGTGCTGGGCGCCGTCGCTGTGCAGCAGGTTGGGACCGATCGACCGGGAGAGGGGGGAGTCGTGGACGGCGGCGCTGAACGTCCCGGCGTCCCGGCAGATCCGGTGGACGTCCTCCCACCGCGTGACCAGGTGGGCGTGGGCCGCGGGAACCCAGGCGACCGGCTCCTCCTCACGCAGGCGCCGGTAGACGGGGTAGGGGTCGCGGTCGAGGGCTTCGAGGGTGACGGTCGTGCCGAGCGCGGCGGGCTCCGCCGCCGCGCCGGTCCTGGAGGTCGGTGTCGTCATGGCGCAAGCGTGACCGCCGGCCCGGCGATCGGGCCGTGGTGGCGGTCGGTGATCATCAGCTGTCCCGAAGAGAGCGGCCGGCCTGAACGATCGTACGCCCGATGCCGCGTCCGCTGTCCGGACGGCGCGCGCCGCACCGGGCGCGGAGCCCCGGACCTCGGCGTGCGTCCCGCCCGCCACGTGGCACGCAGCGGTATCGGCCGGCCACACAGCGCACGGGCCTCGTATGACGCTCATCACCATTGACCCCGGAACGCCGGGGAAAGCAGGATCGGCCGCACTCCCCGCACCGGCCCGGCGCAGGTCACCCCACCCATCCGGGGAGTGATAGCGAGGTTCCGATGACCACGACCGCTCCCAAGGCCCCCGATTCGACGACGGAGACCCGCGAGAACTGGCTCGCCCGGCTGGCGCTCCGCTTCACCGCCTTCACCGAGAAATGGTTGCCCGACGCCCTGGGCTTCGTCCTGGTGGGCACGTTCCTGATCTTCGCGTTCGGGCTCGTGTCCGGGGAGAAGCTGCTCGGCCTACCGGCCAAGCCCGGCGCGACGAGCGGGTACGGCCTGGTCGACGCCTGGGGGCAGGGCTTCTGGTCCCTCATCACCTTCACCCTGCAGATGGCCATGATCGTGATCGCCGGCTACGCGGTCGCGGCCTCCCCGCCGGTCGGGCGCCTGATCGCGCGACTGGCGGCCCTGCCCAGGACGCCGCGCGGCGCCATCGCGTTCACCGCCGCCGTCGCCATGCTGACCTCCTACGCGAACTGGGCGTTCAGCCTGATCTTCACCGCGATCCTCGCCAAGGAGGTCGCGCGCAGGGTCCCCGGGGTGGACTACCGCGCGCTCGGCGCGATGGCCTTCCTCGGCCTCGGCACGGTGTGGGCCCAGGGGCTGTCCGGGTCGGCCGCGTTGCAGGTGGCCAGCGCGGTGTCCAGCCCGGCACCCGTGCAGAAGGTCATCGCCGAGGGCCGGGGCGGCAACGGACTGATTCCGCTCACCGAGACCATCTTCCTGTGGCAGGGCATGGTGGCCACGGCGATCATCTTCGTCATCGGCGTGGGGATGGCCTGGTTCCTGACCCCCTCGCCGGAACGCGCGAAGACCGCGGAGCAGCTCGGCATCGACCTGGGCCCCGGCCTCGACCGGAAGCTCCAGGACAGCCGGCGGACCAGGCCGGGCGAGTGGATCGAGTACAGCCCGGTCTTCACCGTCCTGCTGTTCGCGCTCGGCGCCTGGTACCTCGTCCGGCGCTTCGCCAACTCGGCGGGCAATCCGCTCAACGCGCTGGACCTCAACACCATCAACCTGATGCTCATCCTGCTGGCGCTCGTCCTGCACTGGCGGCCGGCGAACCTCGCCCGCGCGGTCAAGGACGGCACGCCCGCGGTCTCCGGCATCCTGCTCCAATTCCCGCTGTACGGCGGCATCTTCGGGATGATCGCCTACACCGGTCTGCACAAGACGATCGCCGACTGGCTGGTCTCGATCTCGAACGAGTTCTTCTACCCCGCCATGATCGCGATCTACAGCTGCGTCCTCGGGGTGTTCGTCCCCAGCGGTGGCAGCAAGTGGGTGATCGAGGCGCCCTACGTCCTGGACGCGGCCAACCAACTCCAGGTGAACCAGGGCTGGATGGTCGTCGTGTACGACCTCGGCGAGGCCAGTGCCAACCTGCTGCAGCCGTTCTGGATGCTGCCCACGCTCGCGATCCTGGGGCTGAAGGCGCGCGACATCATGGGGTACACGTTCGCGATGTTCCTCGCCCTCTTCCCCGCGGTGCTGGTGCTGGTCACCCTGTTCGCCCGCACGCTCCCCTTCCCCTGATCCACTCCCCCGGCGACCCGGCGACCTGGTGACCCGGCGACCCGCCCCGTCCCGCCGCGGCCTCCGGGCCGACCGTGCCCCCGCCCTCCGGGGGATCGCCCACGGTCGGCCCGGAGGCCGCGGCCCGTGGGCCGCAGCCGCCGCACGTGACCGGTTCAGACTGGTCGGCCGGCGAGCTCGGCCCGGGTGGTGGAGAGCTTGGCCAGGACGCGCGCGACGTGGTTCTCGACGGTGCGGGTCGAGAGGAACAGGGCGGCCGCGATCTCCTTGTTGGTGGCGCCCGAGGCGAGCAGGTCGCGGATCTGTTCCTCCCGGGGGGAGAGCCGGTTCCCGTAGCCGGCCCGGCCGCGCGGGTTGAGGGTCTGGTGACCGAGTTCGCGCAGCAGGCGGTGGCAGCGGGCGGCGTCCGAGGTGGCGCCGACCGCTTCGAAGGTGGCGATCGGTGCGGCCAGGCGCGCGATGGTGTCGGCCGGGTCGGTGCGGGTCGCGGCGGCGCGTTCGGCTACGAGGGCGGCCCGGTAGGGGCGGCCGATGTCGGTCCACAGCGCCGCCGCGAGGTCGAAGGCCGCCGTCGCGGCCTCGGGGTCGCCGGTGCGCAGGAGAAGGCCCCGGCAGTGGTGCTGTTCGGCGACGGCGCCGGGCGCGTCCCGGCCCTCGGTCCCGGTGGCGTGGCGCGCGGCCAGTGCGGCGGCCTCCTCGGCGCGGTCCAGGGCGAGAAGGGTCTCGACGGCGGTGGGCACGAGGTCCCAGGCATAGGCCCAGGCCTCCTTGCGGTCGAGGAATCCCAGGAAGTCGAGCGGGTCCGTGAGGGTGCGCCAGGCGCCCCGGGGGTCGTCGCGGGTGAGGTGCAACCGGGCGGCGCCGGCCGCGGCACCGAGCGCGTCCAGGTGCAGGCCCCGGGCCAGGACCTCGTCGAACTCGGCGGCGGCCTGGGCGGTCAGGCCGCGGGCGGCGGCGGTGAGACCGCGCACGGCGGCCAGCAGTCCGCCGGACCTCAGCGGGTTGTCCGGGTGACGGTCGTGGAGGGCCGCCAGGCCGCGCTCGACGTCGTCCCAGCGTCCGGCCTGCCAGTCGAGCACGACCCGGAAGGTGGCCAGGTAGGGCTCCAGCATCGGCAGGTGGATGCGCGGTGCCATCGCCCGCAGTTCCTCGACAGCCGCGGCGGACCAGCTGTCGTGCCCGACGCAGAGCCAGGTCTCGGCGATGCTGCAGACACTGAAGGCCGTGCCCTGGAGCACCGGCACCTCGCCGTCGCGGGGCAGCGCCGCCAACAGCTCCGGGAGGTCCGGGTCCGCCACCACGCCCCGCAGGAAGATGCGGGCGACATCCATGATCGGCCGGGCGTTGCGGCTCTCGACGCCGGCCAGCAGGTCGTCGCCGCGCCGGACGAAGGCCCGCTGCTCGGCGAGCGTGAAGCGGTCGGTCTGCGACAGGCCCAGGTAGCTCAGGATCCTGGCGGAGGTCACCGGGGTGCTGTCCCCCACCTCCGTCAGCGCGGTCACGATCTCCTGTTCGCCCGCGCGGTCTCCGACCGAGTAGATCAGCAACCCGCCGAGGCTCGTCCTGATCCGGCCGCGCACCTCCGCCGGCAGACCGGCCACGGTCAGGATCCGGCGCAGGATCCTGACCGTGGTGGCGGCCTCGGTGCCGACCGAGGCCGTGTAGGACAGCGCCCAGGCCGCACGGGTGAGCTCCCGGGGGGTGAGATCGGGCTGGTCGATGATCTCGTTCAGCAGGGCGGCGGCGGTGCCGGTGTCGCCGACCGCGGTCGCCTGGTCGGCGGCGGCCTGGGCCCGGGGCAGCCAGGCCGCCCGGTCGCCCAGCGCACGGGTGTGGTGGGCGATCTGGACCAGCGGCGGCGGGTCCTGCGCCAGCAGCACCTCCAGGACCCGCCGGTGCGCACGGTTGCGCACCGGCCCGGGAAGGGCGTCGTAGACCGCCTCCTGCGCGAGGACGTGCCCGAATCCGTAGGTGTCCGCCCCGGTCTGGCGCAGCACCGCCCCGCCGAGCGCCTCCAGCAGGGCCGGGTCCGCCCGGACCTCGTCCAGTCCGGCCGCCTCGGCGAGCAGCGTCGGCGTCGTCGGGACCATCAGAACCGCCGCGGTGTCGACCAGCGCCGCCGCGTCCGGGCCCAGCCGGCTCCGGCGTTCCGCCAGCACCTCGCCCAGGCTCCGCGGCACCCGCAGCGCGGCCGTGTCCGCGCCGTCCGGCGAGCGCGCGAGGGTGATCAGGTCCTCCTCGATCACCAGCGGCAGCCCCCCGCTGCGCTCCAGCAGCGTCCGCACCAGACCGGGGGCCGGCTCGCCGCCCAGCACGTCCCGGGCCATCGCCCGCAGCTCCGCCTCGCCCAGCGGACCCAGCACGATCTCGGCCCCGCCCGTACCCGGCGAACGCCGGAACGGCACCCCCAGCACCGGCCGGCCACCCGGCAGGTCCTCCGCCCGGTAGGTCAGCACCAGCGCCGAGTCGGCGGGCATGTCCATCGCCAGCAGGAGCAGCAGCTCGCGGGTGGCCTCGTCCGCCCAGTGCACGTCCTCCACCACCAGCACCACCGGCGCCACCGCCTCCAGCAGCGTCCGCACCCCCGACACCACCCGGAACCGGCCCGCACCCGACGCGGACACCTCCGGCGGCAGCGCGGGCGGCGGCTCGGGCAGCGCCCCGGCCAGGTCGGGCAGCAGCGTCACGAGGGCTCCCGCCGAGGGGCCGAGCAGCCCCACCGGCGGCAGCCAGGGCCCGACGCGGCGCAGCGCGTCGATCACCGGCCCGTAGGCCAGCGGCTCCCGCAGCGGGTGGCACCCGCCCGCCAGCACCCGCAGGCCCTGGGCGCGCAGCGTCGCCGAGGCCTCCGCGACCAGCCGCGACTTGCCGATCCCCGCCTCGCCCTGCACCAGCACCACGGCCGGACGCGCCTCGGACACCGGTCGCACCAGGGCCCGCAGCTCGCGTTCCCGCCCCGCGAACGCGCACCCGCGCACGCCGCTGACGTCCGTGCCGCCACCGAGGTCGTCCACACCCAGCTCCTGTCGGGCCGGTGGCCTCCCCCGGGTGGGTAGGAGCAGCGGCCTCTTGGTCCACGGTAGCCATCGCGACGCAGGTCGGCGGGGTGAAGGGCCCGCTCGACGGCGGCGGGTGCTGCGGGGCGGTGCCGGCGGGCGGCCGCTCCGGCGACCGGGGGCCGTTCGGGGGCTCCGGTGCCACGAGGGCGGGCCGCGTCGCCCGGGTGCGGGGCGGCCTCGTGGCGGACGCCCGGCCGCCGGGTGAACCGGCGGCCGGGCGTCGAGGTGGGTCCGGGCCGTTCCGCGGCCCGTCCGGGTGGGGTTCCCTTCCCTTCTGGGGTGTCCAGGCGGGGACGCAGGACTGTCTGTCGGACCGGAAGGGGGTGGGGTGGTGGGGGGGGGGGCGCCCCCCCCCGGGGGGGAGGGGCCGGGGGGGTCGGGGTTTGTTGGGGGGGGGGTGTGGATCACCGCCCCCGGCCCCGTGTTAGCAAAGTTGGTGTGGGTGGGCCGGGTGACGGTGGTGTAG
>NZ_JBHYYB010000151.1:12112-14996 GCF_042752535.1 Kitasatospora sp. NPDC059327
TTAACAGCCCCCCCTCGGGGGGTGACCTGCGGGGCCCGCTGCATTGTCGGTGTCCCCGGTGGGGGGGGGGGGGGCGGGGGGGGGGCCGCGCCGACCGGGGTGTCAGGGCCGGGTGAGCTCGGTGATGGTGCGGGTCTGGGTGTGCAGCACCGCGCCGTCCCGGTTGATCCACTTGGCGGTGAGGGTGGCCGGGGTCACGGTGGTGTCGGCCTCCAGCTTGAGGAAGGTGTACGGCGCGTCCTTGCTCCACTTCACGGGGTCCGCCGGGTGCGGGGTCCACCTCGTGCCCGGCGGGAGCCCGGTGGCCGTGGAGGTGGTCACGTCGTACGTGCTGCCGATCGTCCAGTCGTGCACGGGGCTGACGACGTACTCCCACATGTCGTAGCCGGCCGGGGTCGGGTCGGTGGGGGTGGCGTCGAAGTTCTTCACCGCGCGGGAGACGTGGATGTCCCCGCTGACCAGGACGCAGCCGGAGATCCTCTCGGTCTTGATGAAGTCGAGGAGCTGGAGCTTCTCGTTCTGGTAGGTGCTCCAGTCGTCCGTCTCGCTGCCGGCCTTGTCGTACCAGGTCATGCCCGAGGCCAGGACCTTGAACGTGGCGGTGCTGGCACTCAGGGCGGTGCGCAGCCACCGGAACTGGACGTCCCCCATGCAGGCTCTCGCGGTCGTGTTGGAGAACCACCGCGGGTCGATGAGGAACATCTCGATCGGGCCGCGCCGGAAGGAGGTGTAGACGCCCTCGCCGGAGCCCCGGTCGGTCAGCGCCCGGCTGCCGCCGGTGGCGTGGCCGAAGGTCGCGTTGGCGCGGTAGTCGACGAACGCCCGGCGATAGTCGAACCTCTTGGGGTTGGTGTCGCCCAGGGTGTTGTGGCCGAAATCGTGGTCGTCCCACGTGCCCCAGACCGGCATCAACCGAACCATGTTCGCGATCTCGGGCACGGCCAGGAAGTCCCGGTGCTGCCTGCGTGCCCGGTCCAGGTCACCGTTGGTGCCCGTGAGGCCGAGGTCGACGTCGGCGTACGGGGTGTCCCCGAGCATGACGAAGCCTTCGCAGCCCTCGGTCATGACCCGTGTCCACAGGTGGTTCGGCACGATGTGCGCGCAGGAGCCCACGCCCAGAGCGACCCTGGCCGCCGTGCCCGGCGCCGGTGAGGTCCTGAACTTCCCCTTCATCGGGACGGTGGGGGCGTTGGCCGTCGTCGAGCTGATGACGAACTCGTACTCCGTGTTCGCCTGCAGGCCGGACACGTCCATCAGGAGGGTGTTGTCGTTGGCGGTCGAGATGTCCGCGGTGACGGTCTTCACCACGACCTTGTTGGCCAACACCTCGCACTTCCAGGTGCGGTAGGCGCCCGGGTCCAGGCCCGGCCGGGCCCAGAGCCGGGCGGTGCTGTCGCTCACGTGGCCGACGAGCGGGCCGGCCTGGAGCGAGGGGGTCTGGCCCAGGCCGGGCGCGGTGCCGGCCTTCGCCTTCTGCACGTACCCGGTCAGGGCGTTGAAGAACCTGCGGCTGTCGTCGATGGCGGCCGGAGGCTGGATCGGTGCCCCGGCCGCGTCGTAACACTTGTCGATGGTGAGGCTGGAGATCAGATACCTGCCCTTGCCCGGCGTGGAGGACTTGCCGTCCGGTGCGGCGGTCTTGTCCTTGCCCTCCAGCAGGGCCGCCGGGAAGGCCCCCGTTCCCGGCACGCAGGCCAGGAGCACGTTCATCTCGCGCCAGGCGCCGATCGACTCCCAGCTGACGGAGATGCCGGCGGCGCGGCCGGTGAACACCTGTCCGGAGGCGTCCTTCGGCAGCACGGACACCAGCGGATGGGTGGTGGCCACCGGGTAGACGGTGTTGAAGTCGGCGTCGGTGCGCACCGCGAACATCGCGGTCGAGTTGAAGTCCCACTTCCAGATCGGCAGGTAGGAGACGCCAGTGCCGGGGGTGTCGGACTTGGCGAGGTCGAGGACCACCCCGCCGGCTCTGACGAACGTCCGCAGCGACTCGCCGTGCGTCCTCACGAAGGCGTTGTAGTGGTCGGGGCCGTCGTTGGTGAAACTGCCGAAGGCGATCAGGTCCACGGGCCGGGCCTGGGCCGTCGCCGCCTTGGTCGGGTCCAGATCGATCACGGTGAAGCCGGCGTGCTCCAGCAGCTTGCGCAGCCCGACCGCGTTCGTCCACCGGTCGGCGAACTCCAGCACCGCCGCGACCAGCCCCGACGAGGGGAGCGGGTCCACCGCCGCCGCGGCGGTGCCGGTCATGGCGCCGCCGGCGGCGACCGCCGCCGCGCCGACGCCCAGCAGCTGCACCGCACGGCGGCGGCTGATCTCGGCGCTGATGCGATCGGACAGCGTGCGGGAAGAATCGTCCATTGTCTTCTCCTGTGTAGGGGTGTCGACCGATTCCGTCGAACCACGCCCTCTCCGGGGCGTGGTGGAGCGGGGGTGGGGTGAGCGCAGGAAAGGACCGCCACCGAGGACGGGGCGGAGAGCCCTGCGCCGGGAGCGGTCTTTCCGTCAGGTCCGTCCGGGAACGGCCTGTTCAGGGGGTGTGGGGGTGGGTGGTGGGTGTGGTGCGGCCGGTGGGGGGCGTCTCGGTCCTGGGCGCGGGGATGGCCGCGGGGATGACCGCCGGGACGGCGGTCTCCGGGGCGGTCGGCGCGGTCTGGGCGGCCTGGGCGGCTTCGGCGGGGGTGTCGGGCGGGGCGTCCTCCTGCAGGGCCCGCGTCTCGGCCTTGAGGATGCGCAGGGACTTGCCGAGCCCGCGGGCGGCCTCGGGGAGCTTCTTGGAGCCGAACAGCAGCACGATGACGGCGAGTACGACGATGAGGTGCCAGGGTTCCAGGCCGTTGCGGAGCATGGGCATCGTCTCCTTGAGTATCGGACCGGGGGGTGGGGT
>NZ_JBHYYB010000152.1:0-14617 GCF_042752535.1 Kitasatospora sp. NPDC059327
GCGGCCTGGGTGTGCCCGATGTTGGACTTCAACGAGCCCAGCCAGAGCGGTCGTTCGGCCGGGCGGGCCTGTCCGTAGGTGGCCAGCAGGGCCTGTGCCTCGATCGGGTCGCCCAGCTTGGTGCCCGTCCCGTGCGCCTCCACCGCGTCCACGTCCGCCGTCGAGAGCCGGGCGTCGGCCAGTGCCGCCCGGATCACCCGCTGCTGGGCCGGCCCGCTCGGCGCGGACAGCCCGTTGGAGGCACCGTCCTGGTTGACCGCCGAGCCGCGGACCACCGCGAGCACCCGGTGCCCGTGGCGTCGCGCGTCCGAGAGCCGCTCCAGCAGCAGGACGCCGGCGCCCTCGCCCCACGCGGTGCCGTCGGCGGCGGCCGCGAAGGCCTTGCAGCGCCCGTCCGGGGCCAGGCCGCGCTGGCGGCTGAACTCGACGAACATGCCCGGCGACGCCATCACGGCCGCGCCGCCCGCGACGGCCATCGTGCACTCGCCGGCCCGCAGCGCCCGGACGGCCAGGTGCAGGGCGACCAGCGAGGAGGAGCACGCCGTGTCGACGGTGATCGCCGGTCCCTCCAGCCCGAACACGTAGGACAGCCGGCCGGAGAGCACGCTGACGGTCGTCCCGGTCAGGACGTGGCCCTCGACGCCGGAACCCGCCTCGTGCATGCGGGCGCCGTAGTCCTGGGTCATCGCGCCGACGTAGACGCCGGTGCGTGAGCCGCGGACCGAGGAGGGGTCGATGCCGGCCCGCTCGAAGGCCTCCCACGCCGTCTCCAGCAGCAGCCGCTGCTGCGGGTCCATCGCCAGCGCCTCGCGCGGACTGATGCCGAAGAACGCGGCGTCGAAGCGGTCCGCGTCGTGCAGGAAGCCGCCCTCGCGGGCGTAGCTGTGCCCGCTGCGGGCCGGGTCGGGGTCGTACAGCGAGGACACGTCCCAGCCACGGTTCCCGGGGAACGGCGTGACGGCGTCCTGCTCGTCGGTGACCAGCTGCCACAGGTCCTCCGGGCTGTGGACCTCGCCGGGGAACCGGCACGCCATCGCGACGATCG
Organism: Kitasatospora sp. NPDC059327; assembly: GCF_042752535.1. NCBI lineage: Bacteria > Bacillati > Actinomycetota > Actinomycetes > Kitasatosporales > Streptomycetaceae > Kitasatospora > Kitasatospora sp. NPDC059327. The sequence goes on from NZ_JBHYYB010000152.1 coordinate 1,046, forward strand.
CGATCGGCTCCGCCTCGCCGGCTGCCGCCTCGGCCGACGCCGGGCCCGCCTCCGCACCGCCGGAAGCGGAGGCCGCCGCGGCGCCGGCCCCGCCGCCCGGCCCCGCGAGCAGGTACCGGCGCAGGGCCTCGGGCGTCGGATGGTCGAAGAGCAGCGTGAGCGGCAGCGGCAGGCCGGTCGCCGCCATCAGGCGGTTGCGCAGCTCGACCGCCGTGGCCGAGTCGAAGCCGAGGTCCCGGAACGACCGGTCCGCGCCGGCCTCGGCCGCCGCCCCGGGGCCGCGCAGCGCCGTGATCTCCGCACGGACCAGCTCCCGGATCCACCGCTGCCGTTCGGCCTCCGAGCGCCCGTCGGCCGGCCGCGCGGCGCGGAACGGGTACGTCGGCAGCGGCACCCGTCGCGCGTCCGCGCCGGTGAGGACGGCGGGCCAGTCCACGGCCGTACCCCGGACGTGCAGCTGTGCGAGGGAGGTCAGGAACCGGTCCGGCCCGCCCTGGTCACGGCTGAGGGTGCCGATGACGGCGGTGTGCTCCGTCAGGCCGGCCTCGTCCAGCGTCTCCTGGAGACCCCCGAGCAGGCCGGGGTGCGGAGCCACCTCCAGGAAGGTCCGGTGGCCGTCGGACAGCAGCGCGCGGGTGGCCTCCTCGAAGCGGATCTCGCCGGTGATCTGACGGATCCAGTACGCGCCGTCCAGCTCGGCCGTGTCCAGCGGCCCGCCGGTGGCCGAGGAGTAGAACGGGACGGCCGAGGTGCGCGGCCGGATGTGCGCGAGGTCGGCGAGCAGCCGGTCGCGGTCCAGGCGCAGCCCGGGGGAGTGCGCGGCGAGCCCGTTGCTCAGCTTCCGCGCCCGGACGCCGTCGGCGGCCAGTTCGGCGAGCAGTTCGTCGACGGCGTCCCGGTCGCCGGAGAACAGCGCGGACCGCGGGCCGTTGGTGCCGGCGATGTCGAGCCTGCCCCGCCACCGGACCAGTCGCGGCGCCAGCTGCTCGCGGGGCAGCAGGGCGGAGGCCAGGTCGCCCTCGCCGGCCGCGTCGGCCTGTGCCCGGCTCCACCGCGCCACCACTTCGGCGGCCTCGTCCAGGCTGAGCGCCCCGGCGACGTGGGCGGCCGCGATCTCGCCGAGGCTGGCGCCCACCACGGCGGCGGGCTCCACGCCGCAGGCGCGCCAGAGGGCCGCGAGCGAGACCATGACGGCGAACAGGACGGGCTGGACGACGTCCACCGCCACCAGGGCCGGAGCGCCCGGGGCCCCGCGCAGGACATCGTTCAGGGACCAGGGGACGTGCGGTTCGAGCGCGTCGGCGCAGGCTCGCAGGTGCTCCCGGAACACCTCGGAGGACTCCAGCAGGGCGAGTGCCATGCCGGGCCACTGGGTGCCCTGGCCGGGGAAGACGAAGACCGCGCCCGTTCCGGTGTTCGTGGTGCCCGCGGTGCCGCGGACCAGCAGCGGGCCGAAGCCGTCCTCGGCGAGGGCGCGCAGGCCCTTCAGGACGTGCTCGCGGCTGTCGGCGACCAGGACGGCACGGTGCTCGAAGGAGGTCCGGGTGGTGGCCAGCGCGAGGCCCGTGTCGGTGAGTCGGAGCGCGGGGTCGGAGTCGAAGCGATCCTGGAGCAGCCGGGCCTGGGCCCGCAGACCGGCGGCGCTGCGGGCGGAGAGGACCAGCGGCGTGAACGCGGTCGCCAGGGGGCGCGGGGCGGCGGGAGAGGACTCGGCGGGTCGGGCGGCGGCACCGGCGGCGGCGGGGTCGGCGGGGTCGACCGGTCGTGCCCCGAGGAGGTCGAGCGGACCGGTGCCGTCCGTACGGTCCGTGCCCGCCGAGCCGTCCTCCCCGGCGTCGGCCGCGGGGTAGCGGCCGCCGATCAGGCCGTGGATCCGCCCGCCGTCGCGGCGTGCGGCCGGCAGTGGCCGGAGCACCGCGAGCACCGTGCCGGTGTCACCGGCGAGCGCGAGGTCGCACTCCCCGCGGCGCAGGCTCGCCGCGGCCAGGGCGGCGGCGTCCCGCGCGGTGGACGACGCTTCGAGGGTGACCAGCGGGCCGTGGAGGTCCAGGACGGCGGCGAGGTGCTCCGCGGCGCCGGCCCGGGAGGACGCGGTGAGGAAGACGCCCGTCCGGCCCGTGCCCAGCGAGGCGGGGACGATTCCGGCGTCCTCCAGGGCGGTCCAGCCGAGTTCCGGCCCGGCCCAGTCGGCGGGGCCGAGCCCGGTGGCCCGCTCGGGGGGAACGCCGAAGAACGCGGCGCCGCCGTCCGGCCCGTCGTGGCCTCGGTCGTCGTCACGGTGTTCGGGCGCCGGAAGGGACAGTCCGACGACGGCGACCGTGTCGTCCTCACAACTCGTCTGGGGCACGGCGAACTCGGCTTTCCTCATCGTCTCGACTTCCCACCCGGTCGGCCGGTGCAGCCGATGGGTCCGGTCCGCGACCGCCGTGACGGCGGTGGTTCGCGGCCGGGGTTTCCTTCGGTCGTGCTCGCTTGGGCCCGGCGGGACGGTTCGGGCCCGCCCGCTGTTGATCTTCATGCCTGTCGTCAGCACCTTGCCAGGGCCGTCTTGGTTGTGACTTGGAGCCGACTGGGAGACGACTTGAACCGGCTTTGGACGGCGGATCCGACCTGCGGGGATTCGACGGCGAACGGTCTGGCGGCGGCGTCGCCGGATACCCCATAAGCAATGGGCATGACAATGTCAAGGGCAGGCAAAAGGCCGGACGGCCGGTAGGCGTGATGGCCCTGCCGGTCGTCCGGCCTCCGTTCGGAGAGCCGTCTGACGGGTGTTCGGTGAGGTGAGTCCGGTGACGGGTGCTCAGTGGCGCGAGTCGGGTGCCAAGAGCGCGAGGGCGGTGTCTCCGTGACGCGGGCTCAGTGCAGGTGCCCCGGTGACGCGAGTCCAGCGCCGGCCCCCCGACGACAGGTGCTCAGGCGCAGCCGGCGATCGGGTCGCCGCGCAGGATCGTGCCGAACAGTTCCTGCAGCTCGTTGCCCGGGTCGACGCCGTACTCCTCCGCCAGGGTCCGGCGGGTGCGGTGGTAGGCGTCGATCGCGTCGGCGCGCCGGCCCGACCGGTACAGGGCCTTCATCAGCAGCCAGCTGAACCGCTCGCGGGTCGGGAACCGGGTGGCGAGCGCGGGCAGTTCGGCGGCGAGCGCGGAGAAGTCGCACTCCTCGGCCAGGGTGGCGTCCCACAGGCTCTCCAGGGCGAGGAGTCGCAGCTCCTCGAACCGCGAGGCCGTCTGCGCGCCGAGCGCGTAGTCGCTCACCTCCGGGTAGGCGGGTCCGCGCCACAGCGCCAGCCCGTCCTCCAGGGTCCGGCGCGCCGTCCGGTTGGTGCCGGCCTGGAGTTGCCGTCGGCCCTCGTGCAGCGTCCGCTCGAAGCGGACGGCGTCGATGCACTCGGCGTCCACGGCCAGGACGTAGCCGCTCGCTTCGCGCCGCAGGACGGTGTTCCGGCTCCGGGGCGGCCGGTTCGGCTCCAACAGCCGCCGGAGGTTGGACACATAGCTGTGCAGATTCGCCATGACGTCGTTCGGCGGATTCCGCGGCCAGACGGCCTCTGTGAGTTGTTCCACCGTCACGGGCTGGCCGGGTGTCAAGAGAAGGGCGGACAATACCGCCCGCTGCCGGGCCGACCCGGGATTCACGGGGATTCCTCCGGCCTGAACCGCCAATGGGCCAAGAACCCTGAAATTCATTGCGTGACCCTCCACCACAAGTCACCCCCGTACCGAAGAAACATCATCGACCGCGCGAAGAAACACTCCGGTTCCGGGAATGGCCCCCCAGGAGTCGAACAGGTTCTCGCACGGTTGACGACAGAGTACTTCCAAATCCTCCTGAAGAAAGGTCTGGATCGGTGGCGTCCGACTTGGTATGGCATGCTGACGCACGATCAGGTCAAGGTTTCGGAACTCCCTTCGCGGGTATTGCGGTTGACCCTCCGAATCGACCCTTCCCGACCTGGAAGTCCTCGGTCCGGACCGTCCCGGCCCGACCGTTCGGGCCCGGCGGCAGGCCGTCGACCTGGCGTGATCTCACCCCCCGAAAGGCGGGGAACGATTGAAATCTGCACATCGGCCGGCCGGGCCCGCGGGCCGCTCCCCGCGCCGTGCGGGGGTCGTGATCCGTTGCGGTGGTGGCCGGTTCCGGGGAGTCGCGCCGCGCCCGGATAGTCGCCCGGCCGCCGGAATCGGCCGAATTCCCTCGCCGGGACGCAGCCCGCCGCCGGGCGGGCCCGGTCATTTTCGGCCGTGTCCGGTTCTTGCCACCCCGCATTGGCCGGGGACCGGCCGGGGCGGAGCGGGGTTCGGGCCCGGCGGGTTTGTGCGGACGATTGCTCCGGGTGTTCCCGCAGGTCGACGACGGTCCGAAAGATCGTCAAGTGTCTTCGGGCCCGGTGTGATCCGGCCGGCGAATAGTGGTCGGGTATGCCAATGATCCTTGCTGGGAGATCAGTTGGTACTCGTCGACCCGGTCCGGTGGCCCGTCGCCGGGTGCCGGCCAGCCGTGTCCCCGGCCTGTGTGACCCGACCGCGGCGTCGGTGGGTCTGCCCGGGCCGTACCCGGCCGGCCGGGCCGGGTACGGTAGCGAGCTCCCCGGGAACGGGAGGGGGCCGGGCTGCTCGGCGGCGGCGCGCCCGGGGAGGAGATCGCCGCCGCCCGCTTCCTCTCGCTCCGCCCGGTGGCCCGGCGTGTGGTGAAGGTGCCGCGCGAGCCGGGCACGTCGCGCGGCCGGGATCCGCGACACCGCCCGGGCGAGGAGGGGGCACGTCAGGGGCGGGCGGATGTGTCACCCTGCGTCGTGCCCCGGGTGGGATCGGTCACTGAGGGTGTACCTAGGTAGGGGCCCGCATTGAACACCTATCGATCCGCAGGCTGCACTGGGAGTGTCGCGGCACTCGGCGCGGCCCCCGAGATCAGGCAGGTGGCAGAGATGTTCGCATTCGACCGGAGCAGTGACACCGGGCGGGCGCCGCGGACGGCGATCTACCTCCGCTCCTACCCCTTCGACGCGAGCGGGATGGAGTGCCACCGCCGCGCACTGGAGGAGCTCGCGTTCTCCTCCGGGCTGCCCGAGCCGGTGATGTTCCTGGACAACGGGCTGCGCGCCGGTGACGGACTGCCCTCCCGGGACGCCCTGCTGAAGGCCGTCGCCGCCGGATCGGTGGACATCCTGCTGGTTCCCGGACTGTACGTGTTCGGCCTGGACGACGACGAGGCGAACGCGGTGAAGGAGGAGCTGGCACGGCACGGCTGCCGGCTGGTCCAGCTGCCCTCCCGCCGCGGCCGGGCTCGGCGGGACGCCAGCCTGACCCCGGCGGCCTGACGCGCGCCGGGGTCGCGGTCGGCAGGCCGTGACCCGGTCGCAGCGCCCCGAGAACCCCGAGGCCGATCGGGCCCCGGGGTTCTCGGGTGCCGCGCGACCGGCGGCGGACGTCGCCGTCGTCGCGGACCCTCAGCGGGGGAACCCCGTGAGGGTGGTCTTTCCGATCGTGGTGCCGGACTCCTGGCGGCGGTGGGCCTCGCGCAGGCCCGCCGCCGTGATCGGACCGAGGTCGTTCGTCGCGGTGCTGGTCAGCACGCCGTCGTCCACCAGGCGGGCGACCCGCTCCAGGATGCGGTGCTGGGTGTCCTGGTCCGGCGTGCGGTGCAGCGAGCGGGTGTACATGAACTCCCAGTGGAACGAGATGCTCTTGGACTTGAGGACCCCGATGTCCAGCGCGCCGAAGTCGTCGATGGCCACGATCGCGCCGAAGGGCTTCAGCACCTCGGCGTACGCGGGGAGGTTGCGGTCGGTGCCGGCCGTGCTGAACACCAGGTCCACCCCGTCCGGCGCGACCTCGGCCAGCTGCCCGGCGAGCGGCCGGTGGTGGTCGACGATGTGGTGGGCACCCATGCGGCGCGCGAACTCGGCGCTCTCCGGCCGGGAGGCGGTGCCGATCACGGTCAGCCCGGTCAGTGCGCGGGCCAGCTGGGTGACGACGGCGCCCACCCCGCCCGCCGCCGCGGTCACCAGCAGCGTGCCGGTGCGGTCGGGGGCGACGGCGGCCTGCCCCAGCCGCTCGAAGAGGCCCTCCCAGGCGGTCAGCGCGGTCAGTGGCAGCGCGGCGGCCCCGGCGAAGGAGACCGATCGGGGCCGGTGGCCGACGATCCGCTCGTCCACGGCGTGGTACTCGGCATCGGCGCCCGGACGGTCGATCGCGCCGGCGTAGTAGACCTCGTCCCCGACCTCGAACAGCGTGACCTCGTCCCCGACCGCGACCACCGTGCCGGCCGCGTCCCAGCCGAGCACCTTCCACTCGCCCCGCGGATCGACGTTCTGGCGCACCTTGTGGTCGACCGGGTTGAGCGCGACCGCCTCCACCCGGACCAGCAGGTCCCGCGGCGCGGGCTGCGGCACCGGCAGCTCCACGTCCTGGAGGCTGTCCGGGTGCTCGACGGGCAGGCTCGCGCGGTAGGCCACGGCGCGCATCGTCGTGGGGATCTCGTTCTCGCTCATCGCGGTGTCCTTCGGTCCTGGGTTCTGTGCCGGAACCGGCCCCGGTCCGGGTGGTCCGGTCCCCGGCCGGGCCCGCCGGGGACCGGCCCCGGGGGCCGTCACGACGACGGTACGGAACGGGTAGTGGTAACCCGCAAGGGACACAACTTCCCTTTGGGTACCATGGCGCCATGACCCCGAAAGCGACCCTGCCCGTGGCGCCGGCGGCGTCCGCTCACTGCGACGCGCCGAAGGACGTCTACGCCGCCGCCTGCCCGTGCCGCGACATGCTCGATCTGCTCGCCAACAAGTGGAGCGCCCTCGCCCTGGGCGCGCTGGAGCCCGGTCCGCGGCGCTTCGGCGCCCTGCGCGCGCGGCTCCAGGGCGTCAGCCCCAAGGTGCTCACCCACACCCTGCGCCGCCTGGAGGAGCACGGTCTGGTGGACCGCGAGGTCTTCGCCGAGGTCCCGCTGCGGGTCGAGTACCGCCTGACCGAGCTCGGTCGCGACGCCTGTGCGCCGCTGGCTCACCTGCGGACCTGGGTCGAGCGGAACATCGACCGCTTCCCGGCGCCCTGACCGGGCGGCGGTCCCGGGAGGGCGGGCCAGGGCAGACGGCTGATCGTTCGATCGACGTGGAGAAGCGGGCCGACGCCCCCCGCTTCGTCGCCCCGGACGGCACCGACCCGCTGCCTGCCGACCGGGTGCGACCGCCGCGGGGTACGGCCGGTGCGACGACATCACCGCCCGCGCGACCCGACCCGCCCTTCCGCCCCGGCGCCGGCTCACCCCCGCGACCCGGCGCCGGGCCGGTCGGGGAGCCGTCCGCTCCTCGTCCGTACCGACCGCTGGTTCCCTGCTTGACAGTGCGGATCGCAGGTCTGAGACTCGTCGCACCCCAATCGCCCCGGTCGGGACCGGTACGGCGGCCGTCGACGGCCGCCCCGGTCGAGTGGACACGCCGGGCCCGAGGCCAGGGCGGCAGTCGCCCGGTGGGCTTGGCGCGGGGTACCGTCCCTCGGCACCTGGGGTGATGAACCATGACTCGCAGCGAAGCGTCCGACGAAGTGCCCGGGCCCAGACCGGCACGATCGTCCTCGGCCCGTTGGCCGGGTGCCGTTCGCCGCCCCGGCACCCCGGAGTTCGAACAGTCGGCGAAGGACTGGCTGTTGGACCTCGCCCCCGCCCGGTGGCGTCACGAGGAGGTGTTCCACCGCAATCCGGTGGAGCTGGCCTGCATGCTCCGCCTCTACCTGGACGCCGAGGTGCTCGCCATGCAGGCCGGGCTCAAGGCCTTGCGCACCGCCCTGATCGGGGAACCGCGGCGTCCGGACGACGCCGAGACGATCTCGGCGTACGTGCGCGAGCAGACCTGGGCGAGGGCCGTCCGCGAGCAGGTCAGGCTGATCGAGGACGCCCTGCACGTGGCGTGCGGGAGCAGCGCCCGCAAGCGGGTGGCCTGGCGCATCGTGAGCGGCCAGTGAGCCCCGAGGGACGGCCCGCGGGCGCGTCCTGGGGACATCTCCCGAGGGTGGCGCCGTAACGCCGCCGAGCGTGCCGGGTGCCGCGGTCCGGAGCCCGACCCGGGCCCCTGGCGGGCGCTCCGGGCGGGCGGACGGTCCGTAGCGGGGCCGCCCGACCGGCGGGGCCCGGTTGGGCGACCGCTGCTCACCGTCCGGCGCGACCGGATCACGGCACGGCTCGGTGGGCGCGCGATCCCCTCGCGCGCCCAAGCCGCCGGGGTCGGTGCGGTCGGTGCGGTCGGGCCGGCCCGTGCGCACCGGGTCAGTGGGTGTCGAGCGGTGGCAGTCCCATCCGCTCGCGATGGGCATCGCGCAGCAGGCTGGCGGGGCTGACCACCGAGGCGCCCGCGTCCAGGACCAGCTCGGAGCCGGAGAGCGCGCCGGCCGCCGGCGAGGAGGCGAAGGCGACCGCCTCCGCGATGTCCTGGACGTCGATCAGGGTGCGCATCGGGTTGCTCTCCCGCAGTCGCGCCAAGTCCCCCTCGCCGGAGGCGAGTCGCGACTCGGTTGCCGGGGTCCGCACCCAGCCGGGGGCGAGTGTGACGAAGCTGATGCCGTACCGGCCGTAGTCCACGGCGAGCTGGCGGGTCAGCGCGGCGATCGCGCCCTTGGCGGCGGCGTACGCGGGCAGGCCCGGTGCGGCGGTGCGGTGCAGCACCGACCCGATGGTGACCACCGAGCCCGAGCCGGCCGCCATCATCGCGGGCAGTACCTCCCGGACGCAGAGGAAGACCGAGTCGAGGTTGGCGGACAGCACGCGCCGCCAGCCGTCGTCGGTGGTCAGGTGCAGCGGGTCGCCCTCGGTGATGCCGGCGCAGGTGACCAGCACGTCCACTCCGCCCAGGCCGTCGACGGCCGCCCGCACCGCGGCGCGGACCTGCCCGGGGTCGGTCACGTCCGCCCGGTGGAACGTGACGCCGGGCAGCCGCGGATCGGCGAGGTCGAGGCCGGCCACGCGCAGGCCGTCGGCGACCATGCGGGCCGCGACCGCGCGGCCGATCCCGCCGGCCGCGCCGGTGATCAGGGCGGTACGGGTCATCGAGGGGCACCTTTCGTCGGGCGGGGAGCGCGGGGCGGGGCGCGCGGGGTGGGGAGCGGGGTGGAGCCAGGAGAGAAAGTATACGATATCCTAAAGTCATCACCTGGGCTTCGGAGGCACCCGTGCAACCTGACGACCTTCTCTCCGTTCTGCGCGATCGCCGGATCCTGGCCGTCGTCAGGGGGAACGACCCCGACGCCGCCCTGGATGCGGTCCTCACCCTCTTCGCGTCCGGTATCGACCTGGTGGAGGTGTCGCTCACCACCACCGGCGCGCTCGACGTCCTGGAGCGCGCCCGGACGGCCCTCGGCCCCGGCGCGGCACTCGGCGCCGGCACGCTGCTCACCGCCGCGGACGCCCGGGCCGCCGCCCGGGCCGGCGCCGCCTTCGCGGTGACCCCCGGGGTGACCGAGGCCGTCGGCGTGGCGCGGTCCCTCGGCATGCCGGTCCTCGCCGGGGCGATCACGCCGACCGAGGTGGCACGCGCCCGCGAGGAGGGCGTGACGGCGGTCAAGCTGTTCCCCGGCAGCCTCGGCGGCCCCGGCTACCTGCGTGCCCTGCGCGACCCCTTCCCCGACGTGCCCTTCGTGCCCGTCGGCGGAGTGGACGCCCGGGCCGCCCGCGACTTCCTGGCCGCCGGCGCGCTCGCCGTCGGCGTCGGTGGCCCGCTGCTCGGCACCGCCGCCGGGACCGGCGGTGACACCGCGGGGCTGCCCGCCCGCATCGCCGCCTTCCGTGCGATCGCCGAGGAGTTCCCGTGCTCGACGTCCTGACCCTCGGCGAGGCCATGGCGGCCCTGCGTGCCGACCGACCTCTCCGACTCGGCGCCACCCTCGCCCTCTCGATGGCCGGCGCCGAGGCCAACGTCGCCATCGGCCTCGCCAGGCTCGGGCACGCGGTGCGCTGGGTCGGCGTGAACGGCGACGACGAACTCGGCCGCCTGGTCCTGCGCACCCTGCGGGCTGAGGGCGTGGACGTCTCCCGCGTGTCCGTCGACGCCGCGCCGACCGGGCTGGTGCTCTTCGAGCCGAGGGTGGCCGACCTGACGCGGGTCTCCTACTACCGCGCCGGCTCGGCCGGCTCCCGGCTGACCCCGGGCTGCCTGGCCGGCGCCCTCGCCGAGGGCGCCCGGATCGTCCACCTCACCGGGGTCACGGCCGCGCTCGGCCCCGGCCCCCGTGCCGCCGTCGAGGCGGCCGCCCACGCGGCACGGGGCGCGGTCTGTCTCGACGTCAACTACCGGGCGAGGCTCTGGTCGCCCCAGGAGGCCTCGGCCGCGCTGCGCCCGTTGATCCCGCTGGTGGACATCCTGGTGGCCTCCGACGACGAGCTCGCCCTGGTCGCCCCGCCCGGTGTCGAGCACGAGGCCGAGTGCGTCGAGGCGCTGCTCGCCCAGGGCGTCGGCGAGGTGGTCGTCAAGCGCGGCGCCGCCGGTGCCGAGGTCTTCACCGGGGACGGGTCGTTCTCCCGGCCGGCCGTCCGGGTCCCGGTCCGGAGCACCGTCGGGGCCGGCGACGCGTTCGTCGCGGGCTACCTCTCCGGTCTGCTCGACGGCCTGCCGGTGGCGGACCGGCTCGGCCGGGCGGTGACCACCGGGGCGTTCGCGGTCGCCTCGGCGGGGGACTGGGAGGGCCTGCCCTCCCGTGACGAACTGACCCTGCTGGACGCCGCACCCGGCAGCACGCTGCGATGACGGGGACCGTACGGGAGGAGGCGCCGGCGACGGCCGACGACGGCTGGCGGCCCTGCTCCTCCGAGCGTTACCAGCTGGGCGAGGGGGCCCGCTGGCACGAGGGCCGGCTGTACTTCGTCGACCTGCTCCGGGGCGCGCTGTACAGCCGGGCGCCCGGGGGCGGCCCGGGGCGCTCCCGGCGTGAGGCCGGGCTGGGCGTGCCGCTCGGTGCGGCCGCCCCGGTGGCGGGGCGGCCGGGTGAGTGGATCGTCGCCGCCGGCCCGGGCGTGGCACTGCTGCGCTCCGGCGGGGAGCCGCACTGGATCGCGCGGCCGGAGGCGGACGCGCCGCACCCGCGGCGGATGAACGACGCCGCCTGCGATCCGCGGGGGCGGTTCTGGGCCACCAGCATGGCCGCGGACGCGGCACCCGGCGCCGGGTCGCTCCACCGCATCGACCGGGACGGTTCGGCGCACCGGGTGCTGACCGGCCTCACCGTCCCCAACGGGCCGGTCTTCGACCCGTCCGGCGACACGCTCTACCTGGCCGACAGCGCCCGCGGCCTGATCGCCGCGCACGCCGTCGCCCCCGCCTCCGGGGAGCTCGGCCCGGCCCGGCCGTTCGTGCGCCTGGGCCCGGACGACGGACGGCCCGACGGCATGGCCGTCGACGACCGGGGCCGGCTCTGGGTCGCCCTGTGGGGCGCGGGGCGCGTGCACTGCTACGACCCGCGGGGGCGGCTGTGCGCGGTGGTGCCGGTCCCCACCCCGCACGTCAGCAGCGTCGCCTTCGGCGGCGGCCGGATGTACGTGACCACGGCCCGGCACCGCCTCGCGGACCCGGACCGGCTCGCGGGCGCCGTCCTCGCCCGGCCGTCCCCCGTCACCGCCCCGCCGGTGGCCTGCTACCGGCCGGACCTCCGGTGAGCGGGACCGGCCTCGCGGCCGCCGGCCGCCGGCCGTCGCGGCGGTGGGAAACCGGGCGGAGCCTGGCGAACAGTTCGTATATCGCATACGTTAAGGAGTCTTCGGGCCCCGGCGGACCCGGAGCCAACCCATGAGCACCACCCGATCCACCGGTGCCGACACCAACGGTGACCGCCGGCGGATCGGCCGCGGCCGTCCTCGACACCGCCGCCGCCCGCGCGATCACCGCGATCACCGAGATCACCGCGATCACCGTCCTCGGCGGTCGAGGGACCGCACGTGGCGAGATCGCCGGCGGCAGCCGACCTGCCCGCACACCACGACGCCCGCCCCCCACGACTCCCTCCCCCGCACGGGGGAGGGCCCGGCACTCCCCAGGAGCGATTTCCGTGAGCACCCAGCCACTGCGCATCACCAAGGTCGAGGCGCTGGCGCTGTCCGCCAGCTTCGACGACCTGTACGACTCGCCCGAGGACGTGCCGGACTGGCTGCGGTACCCGGCCTCCAGTCACCTCGTCCTCCCCCGCAGAGGGCAGTACGCGACCCTGGTCAAGATCCATACCGAGGACGGCTCGGTCGGCATCGGTGAGGCCTACGGGCTGCCCAGCCCCCAGGTCACCGCCACCGTCGTCGCGACCGTGCTCGCCCCGCTGCTGATCGGCCAGGACGCCCTCGCCACCGCCGCGATCTGGGAGCGGCTCTTCAAGGGTCAGGCCGCCGGGGGTCACAACCGCGGCTTCTACCTCGAAGCCCTCGCCGGGGTCGACCTCGCCCTGTGGGACCTGCGCGGCAAGCTCGCCGGACTCCCGGTGCACCGCCTGCTCGGCGGCCCGATCCGCGAGAGCGTCGACTGCTATGCCAGCCCGGTGGCCCTGCACGCGGACCCGGAGGACTCCGCCCGCCAGGCACTCGGCTTCGTCGACGCCGGTTTCAAGGCGCTCAAGGTCAAGATCGGCCGGGGCGAGCGCACCGACCGCGCCCACCTCACCGCCGTGCGCGACGCCGTCGGCGGCGACATCGAGATCCTCACCGACGTCAACTGCGCCTACGACCTGGACCAGGCCACCCGGGTCGGCGCCGTCCTGGCGGACCTCGGCATCTCCTGGTACGAGGAGCCGCTCCAGGTGGACGACCTCGCCAACCTCGCCGAGTTGCGCCGGCGCACCGGTCTGACCGTCGTCAACGGCGAGACCCACTTCACCCGTTTCGACCTCCGGGACTCGCTGCTCCACCGGGCCATCGACGTCTTCATGCCCAACGTCGCCCGGTGCGGCGGCATCACCGAGGCCATGCGCCTGTCCGCGCTCGCCTCCGCCTTCCACGTGGACATCGCCCCGCACGGTGTCGGCTCCGGGGTCAGCCTCTGCGCGGCCCTCCAGCTGTGCGCGGCGACCCCGAACCTGCGCACCTACGAGTACAACCGGCTCCCGAACCCGATCAGGGAGAACATCCTGCTCAACCCGCCGAAGTTCACCGACGGCGCCCTGGTGGTGCCGACCGGCCCCGGCCTCGGCTTCGAACTCGACGACGACGCGGTCGAGCGCTACACCGTCGCCCGCTTCTGACCCGTCCGCACCACCGCGCCGGCGGCCCCGCGAGGCCGCCGGCCCCTGGACAGCGGTGGCGGGCCGTCGCTGCCCTGACTCGACCCGCCACCGCCCCCGGTTCCCCGTCGCCCGTCCACCGGGCGGCGGGGAACTCCACCGTCCACGAGCGGTCCGCCCGCCCCCGCCCCGCACGCACACCCGCCCCGTACGCCCGGGCCGCGGAACGGCACCGTCAGCCGTCCCGCGGCCCGGGTCTTCTCTGGGGTCTATCAGGATTTCGGCTCTGTCTCGTAATCGGTGGCAACCAAGGGTGATCGGCATCGTTGGCATGGTGTGCGAGATGTCAACGAGCTTGTGAGTGTGGTGTTTTCAGGGTTGTCGGCGCTGGTGGTCGAGA
>NZ_JBHYYB010000153.1:0-14603 GCF_042752535.1 Kitasatospora sp. NPDC059327
CCCGGGGCAGGCGCCGTTCTCGCGCCCTGGGGCGTGTTTGCAAAGTCCCGCCTGGTCCGACGCGACTTTGCAAACACGCCCTAGAAGAAGCCGAGCGCGTCGGGGGAGTAGCTCACCAGCAGGTTCTTGGTCTGCTGGTAGTGCTCCAGCACCGCCTTGTGGGTCTCGCGGCCGATGCCGGAGTTCTTGTAGCCGCCGAACGCCGCGTGCGCGGGGTAGAGGTGGTAGCAGTTGGTCCAGACGCGCCCGGCCTGGATGGCCCGGCCGGCCCGGTAGGCGGTGTTGCCGTCCCGGCTCCAGACGCCCGCGCCGAGCCCGTACAGGGTGTCGTTGGCCTGGGCGATCCCGTCCTCGAAGTCCTCGAAGCGGGTGACCGCGAGGACCGGGCCGAAGATCTCCTCCTGGAAGATCCGCATGCTGTTGACGCCCTCGAAGACGGTGGGCGTCACGTAGTAGCCGCCGGCCAGCGCCCCGCCGAGGTCGGCCCGTTCGCCGCCGGTCAGCACCTTGGCCCCCTCGGCCTGGCCGATCTCGATGTACGAGAGGATCTTCTTCAGCTGTTCGTCGCTGGCCTGGGCGCCGACCTGGGTCTCGGTGTCCAGCGGGTTGCCCTGGCGGATGGTCCGGACCCGCTCCAGGCCGTCGGCGAGCAGCCGGTCGTAGACCGGGGCCTGGATCAGGGCCCGGCTCGGGCAGGTGCAGACCTCGCCCTGGTTGAGGGCGAACATCGCGAAGCCCTCCAGCGCCTTGTCGTAGAAGGCGTCCTGCTCGGCCGCGACGTCGGCGAAGAACAGGTTGGGGCTCTTGCCGCCGAGCTCCAGCGAGACCGGGATCAGATTGCCGCTGGCGTACTGGGCGATGAGCCGGCCGGTGCCGGTCTCGCCGGTGAAGGCGATCTTGCGGATCCGGTTGCTGGAGGCCAGCGGCCGGCCGGCCTCCAGGCCGTAGCCGTTGACCACGTTGAACACGCCGGGGGGCAGCAGGTCCGCGGTCAGTTCGGCCAGCAGCAGGACCGACGCCGGGGTCTGTTCGGCGGGCTTGAGCACCACGGCGTTGCCGCCCGCCAGCGCGGGGGCGAGCTTCCAGACCGCCATCAGGATCGGGAAGTTCCACGGGATGATCTGGCCGACCACGCCCAGCGGTTCGTGGAAGTGGTACGCCACGGTGTCCTCGTCGATCTGCGACAGGCCGCCCTCCTGGGCCCGCAGCGCACCGGCGAAGTACCGCAGGTGGTCGACGGCCAGCGGCAGGTCGGCGGCCAGCGTCTCGCGCACCGGCTTCCCGTTGTCCCAGCTCTCCGCGACCGCCAGCTCCTCCAGGTGCTCGGCGATCCGGTCGGCTATCCGCAGCAGCACCTGGGCGCGTTCGGCGGGTGCGGTACGGCCCCAGGCCGGGGCGGCGGCGTGGGCGGCGTCGAGCGCGGCCTCGATGTCCTCGGCGGTGCCGCGGGCGATCTCGGTGAAGACCTCGCCGGTGACCGGGCTGGGGTTCTCGAAGTACTCGCCGCGCACCGGCGGCGTCCACCGGCCGCCGATCCAGTGCTCGTAGCGGGGACGGAAGGAAACGATGCTGCCGGGCTGTCCCGGGGGCTGGTAGACCGTCATGTGCTGGGTGCCTCCTCGCGCTGTCGGGGGCGCCGCCCGGCCCACGGGTCGGGACGGCGCGCCGGGCCGCGGACCGGCGGCCCGGCGGAGGGCGCGGCCGTACGCGCGGGCGGGGCGCCGCCGGGGCGCCCGCCGCGGGTGTGTCGGACCGCGCCCTGGCACCCTAGCCGGGCCCGGCGGCCGCGGCTACCGTCGGTGCCGCAGTCATCGACGGAGGGTGCGCGTTCCGGCCGATTTCCACCCCCCGGCCGGGCCCCGCGGGCCGCCGGACCGGCCCCTGCGGGACCGGTCCGGCGGCGCGGTCCGGCTCAGGCGGAGAGGTACCGGCCGGTGCGCGACTCCCAGCTGAGGTAGCCGGCCAGCCAGGTGACGAGGCCGTCGGCGTACCGCCCGGCGATCGCCCGCTCCACCCGGGACAGGCCCAGCTCCCGGAAGACGTCGGGGAGTTGCCGGTGCAGCCCCCGGCAGCGCTCGACCATCAGCTGGGCCTCCGCCATCACCACGGCGCAGGCCTCCTCGGCCGAGCAGCGGCGCTCCCGCTGGACGATCATCACCAGGTTGTTGACGTCGCCGCGCGGGGCCTCCAGCGGGAACGACCGGACGTCGTTGCTGAGGGAAGGTATGTCGGCGGCGAGCTGGCGCAGCTGACGCAGGACCGGGTGGTGGAGGACGGCGGCCGGCACTTCGAAGTTGCCGAGCCGCTCCACCATGTCGAAGATCGTCTCCATCGCGGCGGTGCCCCGCCTGAGCACCAGGTAGCCGTCGCGGTCCGGCGGGCGCGCCGAGATCCGCCCGGCGGCCTCGGCCGGGTGACTGGCCAGGTACCACTCCCAGTTGTAGGCCGCGCGGGCCTGCCAGCGGGCGGGCATGCCGCGCGCGCTGCGGTCCCAGAGGTCGGCGAACGCCGTCTCGACGGGGGAGGAGGCGTCGGGGCGGGCGCCGTGCAGTACGGCGATCAGCCGCTCGCAGATCGGGGCGACCTCGGTGGGGCGGCGGCCCAGCGGTCCGTCGAACTGGTCGTCGAACAGGAAGTAGAAGCCCATCAGGTCGGCGGCCAGGGTGAGTTCGTCCGGCCCGGCGTCGGGGTAGCCGAGGGCGGCGAGGTCGACCACGTCCCAGTGGGCGTAGGAGGGGTGCGCCGGGTCGGGGAGCAGCGGGTGCCGGGTCAGCCAGGCCCGGTGCCGTTCGGTGGCCTGCGGGCCGTGCGGACTGCGGCGGTGCGGGAACGGGATCTGAAGTGAGGTGTCGTCAGACATCGGACTCCCGGTGCGGCGGAGGATGTGGGGGCACTGGTGTACTCGTGCTGATTGTGGGGGAGTTGATGCGGTGGGTTTGCACAGGGGTGGCCCATCGCATGATCAACTTGAGGGGAATGCCGTAGAGTATCTGATGCAATGATCGGACGTTAGGGATATAGGGCAATTGCCCTTGGCAAGCGGTCCGAACCCTCAATCTCCGCCCCAGCCTGCGCGAATGCCACGCAGTGCGCCCCCGGCGGCGCTAATCTCGGCTCCACGGGCAGGGAACGGCGAGGCGGAGGCACGACGGTGACCGAGCAGGGACACGAACTTCGGGCGGGGGCGGTCGCCGGAGGGCGGGAGACGGACGCTCTGTCACCCCGGGTCAGGCTGCGCGACCGTGACGCCGAACTCCGCTCGGCCGAGGCCGCGGTGGAGAAGCTCTGTCGTGAGTTCGCCGCCGGCGGCACCGAGATCGGCGAGCTGCTCGCGTTCTCCGGCCGGCCCGGCATCGGCAAGACCAGCCTGCTCCACGAGGTCCGTCGGCTCGCCAAGCTCCGCGAGGGTGCCACGGTGCTCTTCGCCCGCGGCGGCGAGCGCCAGTTGAACGAGCCGTACCACGTGCTGCGCCAGCTGCTCCAGCCCGTCCTCGGTGCTCTCGACCCCGAGGTGTTCCGACAGGTGATGGGCACCTGGGAGGAGGTGGTCGGACCGGCCATGGGCCTCAAGCAGCCGAAGACCGGGGCCCGGCGCCTCGACCCGCAGGGCGTGCGCGACGGCCTCGACTACGTCCTCACCCAGCTCGCCCCGCGCCGTGCCCCGCTGGTGATGATCGTCGACGACCTGCACTGGGCCGACCTCGAATCGCTCGGCTGGCTCACCCAGTTCGCCGTCCGGGCCCGTGAACTGCCCGTCCTGCTGGTCTTCGCCTACCGGGAGGACGCCGCCGACTGGCAGCCCGAGGCACAGGACCAGCGGACCGCCGTCACCGGCCTCGCCACCCGCCGGCACGAGCTCAGCCGGCTCTCGCTGGTCTCCGTCACCGACATGATCCGTGCCGAGTTCGGGGCGAAGGCCGAGGACTCCTTCTGCTACGAGTTCTGGAACGTCGTCAACGGCAATCCCTACGAGGCCGTCGCCCTGCTCGACCAGGTCCGCGACCAGGAACTCGACCCGGTCGAGGAGAACTCCCAGCAGTTGCGCGAACTCGCCGTCGACGCCAACGAGATGACCCTCAAGAGCTGGCTGGACCGGCTCGGCGCCACCACCCTGCGCTTCGCCTGGGCCGCCGCGATGCTCGGCACCGACATCCGGCCCGACCTCGCCGCCCGGATCTCCACCCAGAGCGCCGAGGGCTCCCGCGAGTCCATCAAGCAACTGCGCCGCCAGCGCGTCCTCACCCAGACGCCCAACGGGAACCTGGAGTTCGTCCACCCGCTGATCGGCAGCTCGATCTACAACACCATGCCCGAGTCCACCCGCACCGGCATGCACGGCGTGGCCGCCGCCGAGATCGAGAACGCCGGACTCGGCCTGCTCGCCGCCTCCCGCCACCTGGTCGAGACCTTCCCCGGCGAGGGCGACGACCGCACCGTCCGCAAGCTGCGCCGGGCCGCCCAGGAACACCTGCTGATCGGCGCGCCCGAGGCCGCCCAGCGTTGTCTGCACCGCGCCCTCGCCGAGCCGCCGGACGACGAGGACCGCGCCGAGGTGCTCTACGAGCTCGGCTGCTCCGCCCTGCTGACCGACCCCGTCGCCACCGTCAACCAGCTGCGGCTCGCGCTCGACCCCGAGGAGGGCCCGCTGCGCCCCGCGCTGCGGGTGGACGCCACCTTCCGGCTCTCCGAGGTCCTCGCCCACAGCGGTGAACTCGGCGCGGCCGCGCAGGTCTGCCAGGACGAGGCGGAGCGGACCTCCGGCGACCCGGCGGGCAAGCTCCGCCTGGAGGCCGCCTCCTTCATGTGGCACGCCTACCGCAAGTCCGAGGAGAACGGACCGGCCCGCTCCGAGCGGCTGGGCGCGCTCTGCGGCAGCCTCACCGGCCGCGGCGCCGCCGACCGGGCCGTCCTCGCGATGCGCGCCTGGGACCTCACCCTGCGCGGGGAGGCCTCCGCCGAGGCGCTGCGGCACGCGGACGAGGTGCTGGACCACGGCCGGCTGCCCAAGGGCCTCGGCTGGACCGACAACACCTGGGGCTTCGAACTGCCCGGCACGCTCGGTCTCGCCTACACCTACAACGACCGCATCGCCCAGGCCGAGCGGCTGTTCGGCGATGCCATCGTCCAGTTCGAGGTGGCCGGCTGGAGCGGCGCCCACCGCGGCTTCGCGTACTTCCTGATGGGTCTGGCCCGGTTCCGCCGGGGCCTGCTCGCCGAGGCGGAGGACTTCCTGCGCCGTTCGCTGCGGCTCTCCGAGCGGATCGGCTCCAAGCTGCCACTCGCCTGGGACGCGGTCGGCGTGCTGGTCGACACCCTGCTCGCCCGCGGGCGCACCGACGAGGCGTGGGACCTCGCGATCGGCTTCGGCTTCAACCCGCCCTACCACGCCACCGCCATGGTGCTGCCGGACGCGCCCTCGCTCTACGGCAAGCTGCTGCTCGCGGTGGGCCGGCCCGCCGGAGCGGCCGCCGCGCTCACCGAGGCGGGCGCCCAGCTGAACGCGCGGGGCTGGCACAACACGGTCTGGGCGCCCTGGGCCGGGCACCTCGCCATCGCGCTCGCGGAGGACGAGCCCGAACGCGCCCGCGGGTACGCGGAGCGGTCCGTCCGCGACGCCCGCCGGTTCGGGACGGCCTCGGCGATCGGCACCGCGCTGCGGCTGCACGCCCAGATCGAGGACGGCCAGCAGGCGGTGGAGCTGCTGGAGCAGGCCGTGCGCCACCTCGGCCAGTCGCCCGCCGGGTACGAGCACGCCGTCGCCCTGGTGGATCTCGGTGCCGCGCTGCGCCGGGTCGGCCGGCTGGAGGACGCCCAGGAGTACCTACACCAGGGCATCGAACTGGCCCAGCACTGCGCCGCCGACGGACTGGTCGAGCAGGCCCGCCGTGAGCTGGCCAACTACGGCCTCCGGCCCAACCGGCTGGGGGACGTCCGGGAGATGCTCAGCCAGCCCGAGTGGGACGTCGCCCGGCTCGCCGTCCGCGGGGTGCCGCCGCAGCGGATCGCCGAGGAGCTGGGCGTCCACCTGAGCCTGGTCAACCGCCGGTTGGCGGCCGTCTACCGCAAGGCGGGCAGCGGCCCGGACGGCCTGGCCTCGGCCCTCGGCATGCCGCCCGAGCAGCGGGACGGCACGGTGGACTAGCGGGCGGCGCCGACCGCCCGGGCCCGCTGCGTCAGGCCCGCTGCGTCAGGCCCGCTGCGGCGGGCGGGGCGCGTCGGGCCGGGTGCCGAGCCCGTGCGCCCGACCCGGGCAGGTCGGAACGCCCGGCGGACGGTGGCGGGGCGACGGCGCGCGGGAGCGGCATGAGCGCCCCCGCCGCTGCCCCGCTGACTAGGCTGGCCCACGGGGCTGCGGGCCCCGGACGGACCCGGTACCAGGGGCCGCGGCATGCCGCGGCCGCCAGTGAGGAGTAGGCCATGGCGACGCCCCCGGCGAACGGCTCGCAGCCGACCAGTGTGCGGCGCGAACCCCTCGAACCCTCGGGCGCCGGCGCCGCGATCGAGCGCTGGACCCTGCGGGCCGGCTCGTACGAGGCGAGCGTGCTCACCCTCGGCGCCACCCTGCACACCCTGAGCGCCCCGGACCGGGCGGGCCGGTCCGCGCAACTGCTGCTCTCCTCCGACCGGCTGGCCGAGATCCTCGGCCCGGCCCGGCACTACGGCACCGTCGTGGGCCGCTACGCGAACCGGGTCGACGGCAGCCGGGTCACCGTCGACGGTGAGGAGCACCCGCTCGCCCCGACCGGCGGCGGCGTGACCCTGCACGGCGGTCCGGACGGCTTCGCGCACCGGATGTGGGAGGCCGAACAGTTGCCCGCCGGCGTCCGGCTGCACCTGCACAGCCCCGACGGCGACCAGGGGTTCCCCGGCGCGCTCGACGTCACCGTCGCGTACACGCTGAGCCCCGTCGGCGAGCTGACGATCGACTACCGCGCCGTCACCGGCGCGGCGACCGTGATCAACCTGACCAACCACGCGTACTTCAACCTCGCCGGCGAGGGCAACGGGGACGTCCTCGGCCATCTGCTCACCCTCGACGCCGACGCCTACACCCCGGCCGACGGGCGCCAGATCCCCACCGGCCGGATCGAGCCGGTGACCGGCACCCCGTTCGACTTCACCGCGGCCCGGCCGATCGGCAAGTCGGTGCACGACGAGCACCCCCAGCTGGCCGGGCCCGGCGGCTACGACCACAACTGGGTGCTCCGCCCGCGTCCGGCCGACGGCACCCCGGCGCGGGCCGCGCTGCTGGAGGAGCCGGTCAGCGGCCGCACGCTGGAGGTACTGACCACCGAACCCGGTCTCCAGGTCTACACGGCCAACAAGTTCCAGGGCGCGGTGACCGGTGCGAGCGGCGTCCCCTACGGGCCGTTCGCCGGGATCGCGCTGGAGACCCAGCACTTCCCGGACTCCCCGCACCACCCGGACTTCCCCAGCACCGAGCTGCGGCCGGGGGAGGAGTTCCGCTCGACCACGGTGCTGCGCCTCGGTGTGAGCTGAGCCGGACCGCCTCGGTGTGAGCTGAGCCGGACCGCCTCGGTGTGAGCTGAGCCGGACCGCCTCGGCGTGGGCCGAGCCGGCCCGGCGCGAGCCCGGCCCGCCCGGTGAGCGGGCCGGTCCGGGCCCGTCCGGTCCGGGCCGTCAGCGGGCGGGTCAGCGGGCCGGGAGGTCCCGGCGCATGCAGAGCCGGGGCCAGCGGTCCAGGCCGTGCTCGGCCTCCCGGCGGCGGATCTCCCGCAGGCCGGGGGTGACCTCGCCGTCGGCGAGCGGCCGGAAGCCGCAGCGGGCGTAGTAGGGGGCGTTCCAGGGCACGTCGGTGAACGTGGTGAGGGTCAGCGCGGGCGCGTCGGTGCCCGCCGCCAGGTGCTCGATCAACGCCCGGCCGATTCCCCGGCGGGCGTGGCCGGGGTGGACCGAGACCTGTTCGATGTGCAGCGCGCCGTCCACCGGTTCGGCCAGCAGGTAGGCGACGGGCGTACCCCCGGCGCCCGGCGCCACCAGGGCGACGCCCTCGTCCAGGTAGCGGGCGAGCTCCGCCGGGGCGGGCGGCTCGTCCTCGGCGATCTCCGGCATCCCGATGGTGGCGAACGGTGCCCCGGCGGCCCGTTCGAGTGCGCACAGCAGGGGCAGTTCGTCTCTCGTGGCGGCTCTGATCAGCATCCGCCCAGTCTGCTGCAAGGGCTTGCCGCAACCCAGCGTATTTTCTGCCCGGTCGAACAGTGGGGCGAAACGGACAAACCGCGACAGGATCTTTCACTGTCAACTACCGTGCGGCCACGTCCAGGACACATGGGCGTAACGATCGGCGATTCTTGCAGAAACTTGCTGCAAGGTCTTTCGGTGATGATTGCGCCGCTGTTAACTTCCTTCCCGAGCCCGACGGCAGCAACGGTGCGGTCGGCACGAGGCAGCCATTATGCGCCTGTCTCGCAACATCTCGGGCACCCCCACCCTCCCAAGGAGTTCTCATGCGGCGTGGCATCGCGGCCTCTGCCCTCGTTGTGGCCCTCGCGGTCTCGATGGCTGCCTGTGGCAGCGGCGGCTCCAGTTCGGACGGCAAGGCCGACGGGCCGGTCACCCTCACCTACTGGGACACGTCGAACGCGACCAACGAGGCGCCGAACTACCAGGAGCTCGCCAAGAAGTTCGAGGCCGCCAACCCGAACGTCAAGGTCGACTTCGTCAACGTGCCGTTCGACCAGGCGCAGAACAAGCTCCAGACCGCCATGGGGGCCAAGGGCGCTCCGGACGTGTTCCGCTCCGAGGTCGGCTGGACCGCCGCCTTCGCGAAGGCCGGCTACCTGGAGCCGCTCGACGGCACCCCGGCCGCCGCCGACTCCGCGGCCTTCCAGCCCACCCTGATCCAGCAGGCCAAGTACGAGGGCAAGATCTACGGCGTCCCGCTGGTCACCGACACCCTGGGCCTGCTCTACAACAAGGAGCTCTTCACCAAGGCCGGCATCACCGCCGCGCCGAAGACCTGGGACGAGCTGAAGACCGCCGCCGCCGCCGTCAAGGAGAAGGCCGGCGTGGACGGCTTCTGGCTGAAGGCCGCCGACGGCTACTACGCGATGCCGTTCCTGTTCGGCGAGGGCACCGACACCGTCGACGCCGCCGGCAAGAAGATCACCGTCGCCTCGCCCGAGGCCGTCAAGGCCATCGAGACCTACAAGTCGCTGTTCACCGCGCCCGGCACCGCCAAGGCCGACGTCACCACCGACGCCTACGCGCACATGATGGACGCCTTCAACAGCGGCAAGGTCGCGGCGATCATCCAGGGCCCCTGGGAGATCACCAACATCTACAAGGGCTCCGCGTTCGCCGACAAGACCAACCTCGGCATCGCCCCCGTCCCGGCCGGCTCCGCCGGCAAGGCCGGCGCCCCCACCGGCGGCCACAACATCTCCGTCTACGCGGGCGCCGACAAGGCCCACAAGGCCGCCGCCGAGAAGTTCGCCGCCTTCATGACCTCGGCCGAGAGCCAGGCCTTCATCGCGCAGAAGAACTCCACCCTGCCGACCCGCGCCGACGCCTTCACCCCCGAGGTCAAGGCCGACCCCGGCATCGCCGGCTTCCAGGCCGTGCTCACCAGCGCCAAGCCGCGCCCCGAACTGCCGGAGTACAGCTCGCTGTTCGCCTCGCTCGGCACCAACCTCGGCAAGGTGGTCCAGGGCACCGGCACCCAGGACGGCCAGACCCGTAGCAGCAGTCGCCGAAGCGAGGCGGCGGACCTCCTCCGAGAAGGTGTCGAACAATGTCAGTCGCCGTGCAGGGCGCCACCGGCCAGGGCAGCCGGGAGCGCGATCCGCGTCCGGGCCTGATGGAGCGGCTCAAGCGCTCGTACGCCAAGCACTGGTACGCCTACGCGATGATCGCGCCGGTCGTCCTGGTGCTGGGCGGACTGGTGCTGTACCCGCTCGCCGAGGGCATCTGGCTCACCCTCACCGACGCCAACAGCCTCAACTCCGCCCGCACCATCGGCGTCAACGAGATCCCGGCCAGCTACCACTTCGTCGGCTTCGACAACTACGCCGACATCCTCTGGGGTCCGGGCTCCTACGACCGCTTCTGGTCGCACTTCGTCTGGACCATCGCCTGGACGGCGCTCTGCGTCTGCCTGCACTACACCATCGGCCTCGGTCTCGCCCTGCTGCTCAACCAGAAGCTGCGCGGCCGTGCCGTCTACCGGATGCTGCTCATCCTGCCCTGGGCCGTGCCGACCTTCGTCACCGTGTTCTCCTGGCGCCTGATGCTCGCCGACGGCGGCGCCGTCAACGGCCTGCTCTCCGCCCTGCACCTGCCCGAACCCGGCTGGCTGGACGACCCGCTGGCGCAGAAGGCGGCCGCGATCCTGGTCAACACCTGGGTCGGGGTGCCGTTCATGATGATCTCGCTGCTCGGCGGTCTGCAGTCGATCCCGGCCGAGCTGTACGAGGCCGCCGAGATGGACGGCGCCACCGCCTGGCAGCGGTTCCGCCACGTCACCCTGCCCGGGCTGCGCACCGTCTCCTCGACCGTGGTGCTGCTCGGCGTGATCTGGACGTTCAACCAGTTCGCCGTCATCTTCCTGCTGTTCGGGGCCAACGGCGCGCCCGACGCCCAGTTGCTGGTCACCTGGGCCTACCGGCTCGGCTTCGGCCAGCAGCCCCGGGACTACGCGCAGTCCGCCGCGTACGGCGTGATCCTGCTGTCGATCCTCATCGTCTTCACCTCCTTCTACCGGCGCTGGCTCGCCCGCAACGAGCAGGCCAACGGCTGACGCCGCCCGGTAACCGAGCAACCCACGAAGGCAGGTACCCCCGATGAGCACCACCACCGAACGCCCCACCGTCCTCGCCACCCCGGTGGCCGCCGCCAAGCCGGTCAAGGCCCGTCGCCGCGGCGAGTCCGGGCCGCTCGGCAAGGCGCTGGCCCACGGCGCCCTGATCCTGGCCAGCCTGATCGCGCTGTTCCCGGTGGTCTGGATCCTCTACGTCTCGCTCGGCCCGGACAAGACCGACTACCTCCACCCCGGCGAGATCTTCGACAAGATGACGCTGTCGAACTACCACACGGTGCTGTTCGACACCGACTTCTTCACCTGGTTCGGCAACGCGTTCCTGGTCTCCGGCGTGACCACGGTGTTCGGCGTGCTGATCGCCGCCACCACCGGCTACGCCGTCTCCCGGATGCGCTTCCCCGGGCACAAGCCGCTGATGTGGTCGCTGCTGGTCACCCAGATGTTCCCGATCGCGGTCCTGATCGTGCCGATGTACACGATCCTCTCCCGGCTCGGCCTGCTGGACAGCTACCTCGGGCTGATCCTGGTCTACTCGACCACCACCGTGCCGTACTGCGCCTGGCTGCTGAAGGGCTACTTCGACACCATCCCGGTGGAGATCGACGAGGCCGGCCGGGTCGACGGGCTCACCCCGATCGGCACCTTCTGGCGGCTGGTCCTGCCGCTCGCCCGGCCGGGCCTGGCGGTGGCCGCGTTCTACTCCTTCCTGACCGCCTGGGCCGAGGTGGCCTTCGCCTCCACCTTCATGCTCAGCTCCGACAAGTACACCCTGGCCGTCGGCCTGCAGACCTTCGTCAGCGAGCACGACGCCCAGTGGAACCTGATGGCGGCGACCGCGGTCCTGATCGCGATCCCGTCCTCGGTCCTCTTCTACCTGGTGCAGCGTCACCTGGTCACCGGCCTGACCGCCGGTGCCTCCAAGTCCTGACCTGCCGCTCTCTAGTCCCAAGGGATACCGTCCATGACCCAGAACCTGGCCGACACCTCCCGGCCCGCCGCCGACGCCACCGCCCACGAGGCAAGCACCGGCGCGTCCAGAGGCTGGTGGCGGGACGCGGTCATCTACCAGGTGTACCCGCGCAGTTTCGCCGACGCCAACGGTGACGGCATGGGTGACCTGCCGGGCATCCGCAGCCGCCTGCCCTACCTGCGCGACCTCGGCGTGGACGCCGTCTGGCTCTCACCGTTCTACGCCTCCCCGCAGGCGGACGCCGGCTACGACGTGGCCGACTACCGCGCGGTGGACCCGATGTTCGGCACCCTGCTGGACGCCGACGCGCTGATCCGCGACGCGCACGGGCTGGGCCTGCGGATCATCGTGGACCTCGTTCCCAACCACTCCTCCGACCGGCACGAGTGGTTCCAGCGCGCGCTGCGCGAGGGCCCGGCCTCCCCGCTGCGCGAGCGCTACCACTTCCGCCCCGGCAAGGGCGAGAACGGCGAACTGCCGCCCAACGACTGGGAGTCCATCTTCGGTGGCCCGGCCTGGACCCGGATCGGGAACCCGGACGGCACCCCCGGCGACTGGTACCTGCACCTGTTCGCCCCCGAGCAGCCCGACTTCAACTGGGAGAACCGGGCCGTCGCCGACGAGTTCCGCTCGATCCTGCGGTTCTGGCTGGACATGGGCGTCGACGGCTTCCGGATCGACGTCGCCCACGGCCTGGTCAAGGCCCCCGGCCTGCCCGACATCGGCGGCGGCGACCAGCTCAAGCTGCTCGGCAACGACGTCATGCCGTTCTTCGACCAGGACGGCGTGCACGAGATCTACCGCAGCTGGCGGAAGATCCTCGACGAGTACCCCGGGCAGCGGATCGGGGTCGCCGAAGCGTGGACCCCGACCGTCGAGCGCACCGCCAACTACGTCCGCCCCGACGAGCTGCACCAGGCGTTCAACTTCCAGTACCTGGGCACCTCCTGGGACGCCGCCGAGCTGCGCGCGGTGATCGACCTCTCGCTCGACTCGATGCGCCCGGTCGACGCCCCCGCCACCTGGGTGCTCTCGAACCACGACGTCACCCGGCACGCCACCCGCTTCGCCAACCCGCCGGGCCTGGGCACCCAGATCCGCACCCCCGGCGACCGGGAGCTCGGCCTGCGCCGGGCCCGCGCCGCCACCCTGCTGATGCTCGCGCTGCCCGGCTCCGCGTACCTCTACCAGGGCGAGGAGCTCGGCCTGCCGGACGTCACCGACCTGCCCGACGAGGTCCGCCAGGACCCGTCCTTCTTCCGCAAGGCCGGCCAGGACGGCTACCGCGACGGCTGCCGGGTGCCGATCCCGTGGTCCGGTGCCGAGGCCCCGTACGGCTTCGGCCCGACCGCCGGCGGTCCCAGCTGGCTGCCGCAGCCCGCCGAGTGGGCCGGGCTCAGCGTCGAGGCGCAGACCGGTGACCCGACGTCGACCCTGGAGCTGTACCGCAGCGCGCTGGCCGTCCGCCGGGAGCGGCTCGGGCCGGACGCCGGCACCGAGGTCGAGTGGCTGGACAGCCCCGAGGGCACCCTGGTCCTGCGCCGCGGCTCCTTCGTGTGCACCGTGAACGCCACCGCCGAGCCGGTTCGGATAGCCGCGCCCGGCCGGCTGCTGCTCTCCTCGGCGGACGCCTCGGTGGACGGCGGCGAGACGGTGCTCGCTCCGGACAGCACCGACTGGTGGGCGGTCTGACGTGGTTGCAATAGGCTCTGGGACCGTGACTACGGCGCGACTCTCAGACATCGCGGCGCAGGCGGGGGTCAGCGAAGCCACCGTCTCCCGCGTACTCAACGGCAAGGCGAACGTCTCCGCCGCCACCCGGCAGATCGTGCTGGCGGCGCTGGACGTGCTCGGCTACGAGCGGCCGACCCGGCTGCGCCAGCGCAGTGCGGGACTGATCGGGCTGATCACCCCGGAACTGAGCAACCCGATCTTCCCGGCGCTGGCCCAGGTGATCGAGCAGGTGCTGAGCCGGCACGGCTACACGCCGGTGCTCTGCACCCAGACGCCCGGCGGTTCCACCGAGGACGAACTGGTGGAGATGCTGGTCGACCGGGGCGTGGCGGGCATCGTCTTCGTCTCCGGTCTGCACGCCGACACCACCGCCGACCACGACCGGTACGCCCGGCTGACCGGCCGGCAGGTGCCGTTCGTCCTGATCAACGGCTTCAGCGAGAAGATCGACGCGCCGTTCATCTCGCCGGACGACCGGGCCGCGATGTGGATGGCCGTCCAGCACCTGGCCGAGCTCGGCCACGAGCGGATCGGTCTCGCGGTCGGGCAGAAGCGGTACGTCCCGGTGCTGCGCAAGATCGAGGGCTTCACGGCGGCCATGCGCGAGGTGCTCGGCCGGACCGAGGAGCAGGCCCGGGAGCTCGTCCACCACACGCTGTTCAGCGTGGAGGGCGGGCACGCGGCGGCCGGCGCCCTGCTGGACAAGGGCTGTACGGCGATCGTCTGCGGCAGCGACATGATGGCGCTCGGCGCGATCCGCGCGGTGCGCCAACGGGGCCTGTCCGTCCCGCAGGACGTCTCGGTGGTCGGCTTCGACGACTCGCCGCTGATAGCTTTCACCGAGCCGCCGCTGACCACCATCCGCCAGCCGGTCGAGGCGATGGCCACCGCCGCCGTCGACGCGCTGCTGGAGGAGGTGGGCGCGAACGCCGCCCAGCGCGGCGAGTTCATGTTCCAGCCGGAGCTGGTGATGCGCGGTTCCACGGGCGCCCGCGCCCGCTGAGACGACCGCCGCGGGGCCCCGGAGAGCGCGTCCCTCTACGGGGCCCCCCGGCCTCCGTCCACACCCCACCTGCGCGGTGGGGCGCCGGTCGGCCGCCGGCTGCCCGTCGGCGGCGT
>NZ_JBHYYB010000154.1:0-14334 GCF_042752535.1 Kitasatospora sp. NPDC059327
GCGGGTAATGCAGCGGCAAGCCGCTGCATAGTGAACGCCTTCGCTTCGCTTCGGCGGGATTCCCGCGCAAGCGCGTGAATCGGATTCCGCGAGCGGAATCTTGACGGTTGACTAATTCGCGCAAGCGCGAATTAGTGGGATTCCCGCAAGCGGGAATCCGGCTGGCTGGGAGGGGCGGCTCGGTCTGATGCACTGTGTAGGTTTTGACTTGGCTTGCCAGTGCTCCTTTCTGGTGGCCTGTCCGGTTACTTGCTGTCATGACTGTTCCGGGGTGGCTTGTGCTGGTCGGAGCGGATCCTGTCTCAGCCGGCTCCCCTGGGTGGATCTAGGTCGTTGACTTGACGCCGGGTCAGGGTACCGCGTCTGTGCCATCCTAGGTGGGCTGCGGTCTGGTTGGCTCGATCCGATGTACCTGATGGGCGGCTCTTGATGCAAGATGATGCACTGTGTAGCTTTTGATTTCTGGCGACACCTCCCCTGGGGGTGGCCCGCCTGATTTCCGATATTCAGCCCGTTCGACTCGTGCTGGTGCCCTGGGAAGGAAATTCAGAAATGGCTGTGAAGCTCCGGCCTCAGCAGGTGGAAATGGTCGAGGCGATCGTGCGGGGTCTCGACGTCCCGCCGGACGGCTTGGTGCCGGCCGGCGGGCTTCGGGTGACGGCGATCTCGCCGTGCGGCAGCGGGAAGACGATCAGCGCCGCCTCGGCCGCCCTGCGGATCGCGCGGGACGGGCGGGTGCTGGTCCTGCTGCCGACCCTGGACCTGCTCACCCAGACCGTGCAGGAGTGGCGGAAGGTCGGACACGAGGGGCCGGCGGTCGCGGTGTGCTCGCTGCAGGACGACGCGCTGCTCTTCTCGCTGGGCATCCGGTGCACCACCAACCCCCTGCAGCTCGCGCTGTGGTTCGGCACCGGGCCGGTGACGATCTACGCCACCTACGCCAGCCTCGGGGTGCTGGAGGCGGCCTTCCAGGGCGCCTATGGGCAGCGGCTGGAGCAGATGGACCTGATGGTGGTGGACGAGGCCCACCGGACGTCGGGCAGCTTGGGGAAGGCCTGGGCGGACGTCCACCGCCAGGGGGTGATCCCGGCGGTGCGGCGGTTGTACATGACGGCGACGCCGCGGGTGTGGCAGGAGCGGGCGGGGTGGCAGCCGCGGGAGGGAGTGAAGGATCCGTTGCCGGAGGAGCTGGCGGCGTCGATGGACGATGAGACGATCTTCGGTAAAGTCGTATACAGACTATCCATGGGGGAAGCGGTCTCCCGAGGGATCCTGGCGCGCTATCAGATCATCGTGGTGGAGATCCCCGACCCCTACCTGACGCCGGAACGCCTCGCCGGGCCCGAGCGGAACGAGGAGGAGGTGCGGGGACTGCGGCTGGGCGCCGTCCAGGCCGCCATGATGCGCACCGCAGCGGAACACCATCTCCGAACCATGATCACCTTCCACCACCGGACCGTGGAAGCCGAAGCCTTCGCCGCCGGCCTGCCCAAGGTCGCCGCGCAGCTGCACGCGGACATCCCCGGCTTCTACCCGGCGCCCGAGGATGTGTGGGTGGACTGGCTGTGTGGGGAGCACGCGGCCGACGACCGGCGGACCGTGCTGAAGGCGTTCGGCAGCTGGCCTGGCCTGGCAGTGCTGTGCAACTGCCGCGTCCTGGGCGAGGGCGTGGACGTGCGGGCCGTGGACTCGGTGGCCTTCCTGGACCCGAAGGGCTCCCCCGTCGAGATCGTCCAGGCGATCGGGCGGGCGCTGCGCAAGAAGCCCGAGGACGACAAGCTGGCCTCGCTGGTGGTGGTCTGCTTCACCCGCCCCGGTGAGAGCGAGGAGGACATGGTCACCTCCGCCTCCTACCGGCCCCTGGTGCGCGTCCTGCAGGGCCTGCGAGCCCACGACGAGGAGGCCGTCGACATGCTGGCCCTCCCCACCACCAACACCCCCAACCGGCCCCCGGTGAGGATCGGGGCGCAGCCGGGTGAGGGTGAGGTGGAGAGCCGGTTGCTGGTGCGGTTCTCCTCGCGGCGGGACCCGTTCTTCCTGGCGGATCTGGTGCAGTTCAACGTGATCGACACGGAGCGGATGGACTGGGCGCGCGGGTACATGGCGGCCAAGGGCTTCCGGAAGCGGGAGAAGCACCTGCGGGTGCCGTACGAGCACAGGGAGGGCGGGTACGGGCTGGGGCGGTGGATCAGTGTGCAGCGCCGCGTCCACAGGGCGGGGGCGATGGAGGGCGGGCGGTTCAAGCGGCTGGAGGCGCTGGGGATGGTGTGGGACGAGCAGGAGGCCGCGTTCCAGGAGAACCTGGCCGCGGCCCGGGTCTGGTACGCCGAGCACCGCACCCTGGCCGCGCCGCGTGGGGCGGTGGCGCTCGATCGGGCGGTGGGGCAGTGGCTGTCGAACTGCCGCCGGTCGGGAGCGATGGACGGGCAGCCCGGGCGGGCGGCGGCGCTCGCGGAGATCGATCCGGACTGGAACCCGGACTGGCCCCTCGCCTGGCAGCGGCAGTGCGCCGGCGTCGCCCTGTGCCTGGACGGCGGCGCAGCTGTGGCCGACCTGGTCCCCGGGGTCACGGTCGACGGTGACGACATCGGACGCTGGCTGGAACGCCAGCGCTGGCCCGCGGTGTGGAAGGGTCTGCTGCCCGGCCAGCGCGAACGCCTCACCCGTCTCGGCATCCAGCCCCACCCCTCCGATGTACGGGGCGCAGCGCAGGGCGGGGACGGTGGGGTGGAGAGCGGTGGGGGCGCGCGTGGCGGCGGGGAGGGTTCGGGTGGGGGTGGTGCGGCGTTCCGGCGGGGCGTTGCGGCCCTGCGGCAGTACGCGGAGCGGGAAGCGCGGGTCGTCGTCCCGCGGGGCCATGTCGAGGCCTTGGCGGATGGCAGTGAGGTGAAGCTCGGGGTGTGGCTGTCGAACACCAAGAGCCGCCGTGAGCGCCTCGATGAGGCGCAGCTCGCCGAGCTGGCCGGGCTCGGGGTGGGTTGGGCGGTGCCGGTGGGAGCGTAGTGGTGTGGGGTACGGGCAGGAGGGCACCAGCCGATACGGCCAGGCGTCAGCGGATTCACGGGGCAGCGTCAGCGCTCAGGTCTGGGAACGCCGTACTCACCCGTGGTCCTCCCCTTCACAGTCACTGGCCTGGAGCTGCCGCCGGCACCGGATCCGGACATGGCACGGCTTCGCTTCGGAGGAGGGTTATCGCGCCACTCGCCAGTCGATGCGATGTTCTCCGGAGGCGTGCCGGTAGGTGTCGGGGACGAAGTGACGGAACGCGGGCCGACCGGTGGTCAGGCTGTCGGTCAGGGCGGTGAACATGTCTGCCAGGCTGGTGGCCCACAGACTGCCCTCGATGTCGCCCGAGCCGATACCCATCTCGTACACGTGCCCGTACGTGGGTCCCGGGAGGTGGTCCACGAAGAGCACGCCCCCGTCGAGGGGGAGGGCTATGGGCACCCACCAGCGGGCGTGGCCGACCAGGGCGCCCCGGCCCTCGGGGTCCCAGATGTCCGCCGGGAACAGCTCGACGTACCTTCGGTGGCGCGTGAGGATGTGCTCCGCGGGGAGCAGCCGGTGCGCCAGTGGCAGGAAGGACCCCGCGGGGAAGGTGTCCCCGGCGGGTCGCGGCGCGACGCCGTCGTGCAGTTCGAGCAGTGCGCGCAACTGGGCGTGCAGAGGGAAACCCAGTCCGTCCTCCAGGCCTGCGATCTGCCCGGCGTCGGCCGCCGGCCTCAGGGCTGCATGGTCGGCCGGAGAATGAGCGGCAAGCCGGGCGCTGAAACCCCGCCAGGCCGAGACGAGAGCATCGGCATCGGTATCGGTCATACCGGGACCGTAGGGCCGCACACTGACAGGTCCGCCACGCGCGAGCTCCAGGGGTACCCTGCTCCACCGCCCCCGCTGGTCAAGATCATTTGACGCAGGACACCACTTGTCCTTCGACAGGCGATCTTGACCGTTCGCCAAGTGATCTTGACTGGTTCTGTGGAGTGTCCGTCGCACGGGCTGTCACTGTCCTGCCGTACGGTCCCCTGGGCTGGACGGGCCAGCCGGTCCGGACCGCGGGCGTCCGGGGTGGGCAGTGAGAAGGGGTACAAGAGGCGTGAGCTGGGATGCAGTCGCGGCGGATGAGCGGATCCGGTGGGAACTGGAGCCGCTGCACCGGGTGGGCCCGCTGCGGTTCGGGATGACGGCAGAGGGGGTGGAGCAGGCGCTCGAGGGCGAGCTTGTGCCGGACCGCTGGGGCAGGGTCCAGCCGCACTACGGGCCCGTGGTGAGCCACGGCTTCAACCTCCCCCACGACAGGCCGGCCTGGACGGCCGTCACTGCCTACTTCAGCGACGGGCGCCTGACGGGCGCGGCCGTCGACGCCCGGCGCGGCCCCCAGGTCTTCCTGGAGGGTCTGCCGCTGGTGGGCCGGGTGCCCTCCGAGCTGGAGGCCGACCTCACCGCCTACGAGGCCACCCACGACGTCTACCTGCAGCACAACCACCTGGGGGACATCACCTCGGAGGAGCTCGGGCTGTTCAGCAGCACCCAGCGTTCCCACAATGTGCTGCTCACCAGGGCGATGCTCGTCGACTCCGTCTGGGCGCAGCGGATCGGCGACTACACCGAGACCTATCTGCCCACCGCGGAGTGGCGGGACCGCATGTGGTGACCACGCCCTGAGCGGCGGCACAACGGCAGGCTGATCGAGAGCGCCGCTGCCGACATCGCCCGCACGGCCGACCCTCAGCAGCGCATGGCCCAGTGGCAGATGCTGGCGCAGCTGTCGTTGGGGTACCGGCCCGGGGCCCCGGACGCCGAAGCGGCGACGACCGCTCCCCCACCGCCCGCCCTCTCTCCGGGCGCCGGCCCACCGGCCCACCCCGCGGCCCTGCCACCGGCCGACCCTCCCGACGCCCCCGGATGACCCCCGCCGAGCACCGGGCTGCACGCGGCGCAGCAGGGCCGGGGAGCAGCCCGTTCCGCTTGGGTGCTGTTCTCCGCATCGGTAGGGTGACCGCGTGTCGTCGCGGTGGTGCGCGCCGCGGCAGGAGGGGGTGGGGCGGGTGGCGGTACCTGCGCGGCAGGCGATGAAACACGCCCTCGCCGCCGGCGGCCGCCTGGTCGACTTCACCAGGCGGGAGCCCCGCGGCCAGGAGCAGGTGTGCCGCTGGGAGCTGGTGGTGACCCTCGGGCAGGAGCCCGAAGACCGCGCGGCAGCAGCCTGGATCGTCGCGGACGAGATCATGAAGGCCCGGACGGACCTGGACGATCTCGGCTACCAGCTCTGGCGGGAGAACGTCCTGGCCGGCACCCAGCTGGTGGGCCGCGACCGTGAGCACGTCCTGCTCCACGCCAGCCCGGTGTTCGAGGCCGACAACGACAACGGCGTGACCGGGTATGTGGGCGAGTGGCTGTGGTACCTGCTGACGCGCGACCTGCCGCCCGAGGCGGGGCGCAGCGTGGTGGTGCTGGATCCGCCGAAGTCGGCGGTGAACGACGGAGGGCCGGACGGGCTGGTGATCCACCGGGTGCCCGGCAGTGAGCTGGGGTTCGTCTTCCGGCTGTGGGAGATGAAGAAGGTCACCGGTAGGACGTCGACGCCGGCCGGGACGATCGCCAAGGCGTGGAAGCAGATCAACACGGAGGGTGCCCGGTACATGGGCCAGTTCTCGTGGGGCGGTCGGGCGCTCGCCCCGGACCTGCGGGTCTTCGTCGGTTCGATGCCGCGGCAGTGGGTGGAGCGTAAGGAGTCGGGCAATGGCGGGGTGAGTATCGCGTTGAACGCCGGGGACGTTCCGGTCACGGCCTTCGACCGCTCGCACACCCACTTCGCCACCCACACCCATGAGGGTGCGCTGCAGGGCCTGGTGGTGGCGATCGACCGCCTTGGGGACTTCGCGAAGGACGTGAGGAGGTACATATGGAGCGCACTCTAGATCCGGAGGTGCTTGCCTCGGCACTCGGCGAGTACCGGCCGGGCGGCGTGCTGCCCAGCGCGCAGGACCTGCTCAGGGCGATGACCGAGCTGGAGATCGCGGCGTTCCGCGGCGAGCGCGAGATCGAGGACGAGACCCTCGCCACCGCGTGGTACCTGCACGGCCTCGCCGCCCTCGACCCGGACACGCCCGGCTACGACGCGGAGCGGGCGCGGCGGGCGTTCGCCGCCAGCGCGCACCTGATGGACCTCGCCGTGGGCGACCGGCGTCGCCCGGCGGCCGAGCGGCTCCAGATCGCCTTCGCCGCGCAGGCCGGCTACCGGCGTTGCGAGCAGGACCCGAACGCCACCGCCGTCTACCGGCAGGTCAGCGGCTTGATCGACCTTACCGGTGAACTGCGCCTGCACATCGGCACCCTCGCGGTGGAGGCCGGTGTCGTCTTCCTCGGCTTCGACCGCCAGGAACTGGGCCGGGCGCTGCGGGTGTGGCGGCGGCAGCTGCGCGAGGCCCGGGAGGTGATGCGCCGTCCTTCCCTGGCGCGGACCATGTACGGGCCGGCGGAGGCCGTCGTGGAGGCGGTCTTCCACCTGTACCAGTTCCTGGGGACCGGCGAGGAAGGGGAGCTGGCGGGCGCGCAGCGGCTGCTGGTGGACGTGCTGACCGAGACGGCGGGCCGCGGCGACGGCCTGGCGCGGTGGGTGGCCGCCCACCTGCTCCAGTTGAGCGGGGAGATGGCGGACAGCAGCCTGTACCGGCTGCTGCCTCCGGGCACCCCCGCGGCGGTGGCGCGCAGCTTCGCCATGTCGGAGCCGCCGGTGATGACCCTGTGGCCGCCGCAGCGCCAGCTCCTGCAGTTGGAGCGGGGCAACCCGCTCGACCCGGCCACGGTGCGCAGCCTGATCAGCGTGCCCACCAGCGCGGGCAAGACGCTGATGGCCCAGTTGGTGATCTGCTCGCACCTGGCGCAGCGCCCCGGTCGGGTGGTGTACGTGTCGCCGATGCGCAGCCTGGGGCGGGAGATGCGCTCCGCGCTGCGGGGCCGGCTGCGGGTGCTGGGGCGGCGCCTGGCCGCGGAGCAGCCGGAGTTCCCGCTGAGTACGTGGGCCTCGGCGGCCGAGCCGGAGGGCGGGGACGTGGAGATCGTCACGCCCGAGCGGCTCATGCACATGATCCGCAACAACCCCGAAGGGGCGCTGGAGGACGTTGACCTGGTCGTCGTCGACGAGGCCCATCACCTGGGCCAGGGCGACCGCGGCTTCGTGCTGGAGAGCCTGCTCGCGCTGCTGCGGGCCCGCGCCGACATCCGGCTCATCCTGTTGTCGGCGGCGGTCGGCAACAAGGGCGACATCGCCTCCTGGCTCGACCCGACGCGCGACGAGCGGGAGGTCTACTTCACCGACACCTGGCGGGGCCCGCGCCGGCTGCACGGCCTCATGTACCCGAACCTCATGGAAGGCCAGGCCGAGCTGAACGAGCGGCCGGCGAGAGCGAGAACTCCCTCGCAGGTGACCGCCACGGTGCCGGTGGAGGCCCTCTTCGCCGTCCGGCCGACCGCCGCCTCCGCCATCAGCCTGCTGACCACCGGCGAGGTCGGCACCCGGCGCTACCGCGGCCGCAACCCCCGCCGGTGGAACGCCGACACCCTGCTGCCGAACGGGGTCGCCAACTACAAGGTCTTCGCCGCCGGCGCCGCCGAGCTCACCACCGCCGGCAGCGTCCTGATGGTCGTCGGCACCCGCCGAGACGCCCGCAACGCCGCGCTCGCCATCGCCGAGCACCTCCCCGAGCGCCCGCGTGCCGCCGCGCTGGCCGACTACCTCACCGACGCCCTCGGCGAGGAGCACCCACTGGTGCGCTGCGTCCGGCACGGCGCCGCCTACCACCACAGCGCCCTGCCCGAGGACGTCCTGCACGCGGTCGAAGGCGCGCTGCGCCGCGGCGACCTCCAGGCGATCGCCAGCACCAGCACCCTCACCGACGGCGTCAACCTGCCCGTGCGCACCGTCATCGTCCACCACAAGGTCGACGGCGACCCGCTCACCTACGAGGGCGAGCGCACGTTGTCGCCCGCCGAGCTCCTCAACGCCATCGGCCGAGCCGGGCGCGCCGGCCGGGAGAGCGAGGGCTGGATCTTCCTGACCCGCCCCTACGAGCCCCGGCCCGCCGAGTTCGAGCACCTCGATCCCGATCCGGAGCAGCTGCGCGTCACCTCCACGCTGATGACGGAGGAGGCGCTCGCCTCCCTCGCCGCCGCCGAGCAGACCGTGCGCGACGACGCCGACGGCATCTTCGCCCTGGCGGACGGCGCCGCTGCGGACTTCGCCTCCTTCGTCTGGCTCGTGCTGCACCTGCACGCCACCGCCGCCCAGCCGCAGGGCCACCCCCTGGACGCCCTGGACGGGCTGTTCGGCCTCACCCGCACCGGCAACGCGCGCGCCGCCCGCCGGTGGCACGCCCTCGCGGACCGGGTCGCGCAGAAGTTCGAGGCCACCGATCCCGCCCCGGCCGGCCGGTGGGCCGCCACCGGCACCAGCCTCGGATCCGCCCGCTACCTCGACTGGCTCGCCAAGCGCCTGGCCGTGCACCTGGAGCGGCAGGCCGCCGAGAACACCGACGCGATGCCCGCCGAGCCACAGGAGTGGCCGCTGCAGCGGACCCTGGACTTCCTCACCGAGCACCGGGTCTTCGACCTCCTCCTCGAACACTGCCCCGAAGTCACTCCGCATTGGGCCTTCAAGGACAAGGAGACCCGCGGCACGGCCATCACCGTCCCCATCGCGCCCGCACTGCGCGAGTGGATCTCCGGCGCCGCCATCCCCGACCTCGCCCGCTCCTGGCAACCCGGTGTCCCCGCCGCCTGGGCGCTGGAACAGGCCGTACGCAACATCAGCACAGCCTTCGGACACGCCCTGAGCTGGACGATCGGCGCCCTGATCAACCTCGTCAACACCAGCCCCGAGCTCCCCGACGATGCGCCCCGGCTCAACACCCACACCGCCTGGCACATCCGCCACGGCGTCGACACCGAGCAGGCCCTGACCCTGCTCTCCGCCGGCGTCACCTCCCGGCGCATCGCCCACCTCCTCGGCCGCGACGCCGCGCTGCTCGGGCACCGCTCCGACGCGCTGCGGCAGTGGACCGCCCAGCACCACATCGACGGCTGGACTGAGCAGTACGGGGCCGGCGAATACGAGATCCAGGACCTCCTGGAGTACGTCCGCACCCCCGCCGACCTGATCAACCAGCTCATCGACCACGGCACCACCAGCACCCCCCTGACCCGGCTCGTCCCGGGTACGCCCGACGGGCCGGTCGCCATCGCCCGCCCCGGCCGGAGCGGCCCGACCATCCGCGTCGGCCGCGACAAGCGCCGGGTGGCGACCGTGCCCGCCAACCGCCACCTCGACGTCCTCGTCATGCTCAACAGCGGCCTCGAACTCGACCACCACTTCCAGGGCGGCCGGCTCGTCACCACCAGGCGAGGCAGGCAGACGCTGTAACCGGCACAACCGCGCCGGAATGTCGCCGTACCTGACACATCCGTCGCAGTACCTGACATTTCGCGCCGCCCTCGACAGGGCGACCACCTTCGGGTGGCCTTGCGCATGAAGCCCCGCACCCGCGCCGCCGCGGCTGCGACACTGCGCCGTCGGGACGACCGCCGGTGGCTGCAGCAGGAACGGGGAAGCCCTCGCCACCATGTGCCTGGTCGGCGAGAGGCCAGTCCACGGCAGAGAGTACGGGCATCGCGATGCAGCACAACGACCGCGACGCGTACCCGGCCGCCCGGCACGCCGCCCGGACCCTCGGGATACCCCACCCCGGGCACCTTCGTCGAGCAGTTGAGCGAGGAGCCCGGACGGGATCGTGTTGCCCACGGGTGACGGCAGAACCCAGCACAGCGGGCCCCGTCCCCGATTGCAACCCGCCCGTCCGTAGCTCGGAGGCCGTGGGAGACCGGCATCCCTGGTAGGGCAGGTCTCGTGCTGCTGCGGAAGCCGC
Source organism: Kitasatospora sp. NPDC059327 (assembly GCF_042752535.1). NCBI lineage: Bacteria > Bacillati > Actinomycetota > Actinomycetes > Kitasatosporales > Streptomycetaceae > Kitasatospora > Kitasatospora sp. NPDC059327. The sequence continues at coordinate 9,921 of NZ_JBHYYB010000154.1, forward strand.
CAGGGCCCGGGCAGCTGCCGGTGCTCCCGGCCGGGGCCGGGGGCATCGCCAGTGGGTGGGGACCGACCGCTCGGGCGGAGCGGACAGCCTGGCTTTGTTCACGACTCGTGAAGTCAGTTGTTCACGGGTTTGGAAGGCGTCTGCAGACCGGACGACTCGATGTTCACAAGAACGGGAGTCACCTGCCGACGCCCGGCAACGGCGCGTCGGTGGCTGCCGCCTGCGCCCGTAGCCAGCGCTTTTGCCCCGTGCCCCGAGCGGGCGGTAGTCGGCGTCCGGCCGGCCACCACCGAGGTGCTGCCCTTTCTCGTGAACATCCGGACTGGGCGCTGCCGCCCGAACTGCTGTCGAAACGCTGCTCTGTGACGTGAACAGAGCCAGGACAGCCCGGCTGCGGTTGCCTACGTGATGTCGGCGGCGTCGATGCCGACCACGGTGACGATCAGGTTCAGCGCCCCGGTGGCGCTCAGGCAGTACTCGGCGGCGGTGCTCGGGTCACGCTGGCGGGCGGCGCCCGCCAGCGCCAGGCAGGCCCCCTGGACCGCGAGGGTGACCGCCGCGTCGAGGATCTCCCGCGTGGTGAACTCCCCGGTGGCGGTGAGCTCGCGCAGCAGGTCGAACGCGGTGGCAGGTTCCTCCAGGCCCTGGAGAAACCCGTCGGCTGCTGCGGTCAGTTCCATCGCCGCGCCCTGGGGCGGGGTGGGCAGCGCGACGGAGCCGAGCCTGCCCGGCTGCTGCGGCTGGGGACCGCGCAGGGCCTCCTGGGCTTCGGCGACCGCGCGGCGGGGCGACGGTCGCCGCACGCGTCCCCTTGGCGGCGGTGGGGGCACCGGGGGCGCTTCGCAGCTACCCGGGTCGGGCCTGCGGCGCCGGGTCGGCGGGCCTGGCCAGCGAGGTGTCCACCGGCGGGACAGCGCGGGGCGGTACCGGTGGCCGGTGCGCCCGACCGCCCTGATCCAAGTGGGCGCGCACCATGGCTGCTGCGCAAGAGGCGATGGGCAAGCAGCTCAGGTGAGGTCTAGACCTCTACGTAGCCGACGACGACGATCGTCTGCCGGACAGTGACGTGGTAGATCACCCGCACACGGTCCAGGTCGTCGCGGTAGTCGCGCAGTTGTCCACCTCGCAGTAGGTGGCCGAGGTCGGGGCGGACCGAGATCGCGACCAGGGCGCGGTCGAGGCGGTGGATCTGGGCCGCGGTCAGCTTCTCGATCTGGCGGGCCGCCAAGTCGGAGAAGGCGATGTCGGCACGGTTCGGGGATTCAGGCGACACGCTGCTCAGTGTGCCCGCTCTCCAGCTCCGCGAGGCGGCGTTCGCGCAACTGCGCCCACGGTGTGCACGTCTCGGGGTCGGGCAGGCCGTTCTCGGCGACGTCCTCCAGGAACGCGGCCAGTTCCTCCGCCCTGCCGCGCGCGTCCTGGGCCAGGGCGCGCAGCGAGTCGGCCGCCTCGGTATCGAGCGGCGTGCGGCCACTCTGGTTCGACGTCATCACGCTCTCCATCCAGCCCCCGGTGGACTGGCCCGGGGGTTATGCAACCCACGGTATCCACCATCGCGAGAAAGGGAACCGTACTCGGGTGAAGTTCGCGAACACGACCTCTGTTTCGGCCGGACGTTCGCCGGCGTCTGGCCGGGCACGTCGGCCGCCGGGACGGGAGGGCGGGCGGGCACCGCCCCGCCCCGCCCCCGGGGCCTCGGAGGAGATCGGGATTCCGAGCGCAATCCAGCCCGGCGGGCCCTTCTTTCCGAAAGGAAATGTCGATGTGGGAGATATCGGTGAGGGTGACTTCCAATCGGTTGGCCCTACATCCACTGGTCTGGAAATAGAATTCCTGGAATGCGAGGGCAGGGATCCGTCGGACTTCATGGTCGTCGGCGCACCGGCCCTGGACTGCCAGGAGGTTGCGGGCGTACTCCGGGGTCAGGTGCAGGGTCAGCGGCCGGCCCCGCGCTGAGGTTTCGGGCGCCCGCGACGGGCCGGACCTCCCCGGCACCGCGCACCTGACGGGCGCCGGCGACTTCGCCCACGTCGCCCACACGCCCAGCGCGCTCTGGCTGGAACTGACCGAGGCAACCGTCGCACGGACTCCCGCGGTGGACTGGCCTTCTGATGTCGCCCGCCGCGCTGCCCAGCATCCCGACTGCCCCGAAGCCCTGGCGATCCTGACCCACCTGGCGCCGCTGATCGACGACACCATTGCGAACGACCTGGACAGGTGGCAACGCGAGAAGATCGAATGGCAGGGCATCGCACTGTCGGAGGCCGGCACACCGGGCAGCCCCGGCCACGAGAAGCTCGGACAAGCCCTCGTACAGCACGCCGAGTTCTTCGAACCCCTCGCCCCGCCGGAGTGACAGCGCTCCAGCAGCCGGGCCGCTGGCGGACGCGAACGTCCCCGGCCCGCGCGCAGAACCGGCGGCTCCGGCACGGTGCTGGAAGCACCGGGCAGCCATGGCCCTGCAGTTCGGTGTTCCTTGGCACGAGCGCCCGACGAGCCTGCCGCCTCGGGCCGGTGGCCTCCCCTGGCACGACTGTCCGGCCCGAGTGACCGGTTCCCCGCACGTAACCGGTCACTCGGCACGGCGGCCGGGCGGAGTGCGGCGGCGCAGCTGCCGGTACCGCCAGAGCTCGCGCCACCAGGCCAGCCGGTGCGCTGACTCCTGCGGGAGGACGGACTGGATGGCGACGACGGCCAGGCCGAGGGCGAAGCAGCCGAAGGCGGCGGCGGTCAGCCACCACGGTGCGCCGGCCAGGGCCAGCGCCGTGGTGGCGGTGCCGGCGGCGACGGAGTTGATCAGTGGTCGAGGTGCGGGCCGCATGTGTTTCCCCCTCGGGTGGGCGCACCGGTGGTGGTGCGCGGGATGTCGGGATCCGGCTGTCGTGCGCGGATCTGCATCCACTCTTCAAGAAGGAGGGTGGGCGGTAGTATCGGTGGGTGTCACATGCGGCGGGCGTACCGGTCGAAGGCGTCCTGCCAGGCCTGGTGCATCGAGTACTCCAGGAGCAGGCGACCGTGCTTGTGGGCCTGGGTGGCGAGGCACGCCACCAGGTCGGCCGGGGCGCCGGCGAGGAGTTCGCCCGCCGCCGAGCGCCCGGGCCAGCGCCAGGTCGCCCGGGCCTGGGTGAATTTCGATGCGATGCGCTTGTCGAACTGTCTGGCGAGGCCGCGGAACCGGGGGGTACTGTCCCGGGCCTCCCGAAGCAGCTGCAGGATTTCCTCTTCGAACCCGTGGTCCTCGAAGTCGCTGATGACGTCGTCCATGCGCCGCCGGGTCGCGAGGCGGGCCTGGGCCATGACTTCGTGCCTTTCCTCGCTGGTGATGATGCCGAAGGCCTGGGCCTTGTCTGCGGGGATCTCCAGGGCGATGGGCAGCGTGGGCCCCTCCTCGAACTCGTGGTTCCAGTCGACGAGGGAGGTCTCGATGAAGCCAGTGACCTTGTCGGGCCGCAGGTCGGCGGCCGCCCGGATCAGCGGCTCGATGCCGGGTACGGGACCCCAACCGTCCGGATGGCGCAGTAGCGGCCACACGGCCTGCCCGCTGCGGGAGGGGAAGGCCAGGGCCCTGCTCTGGGCGACCCAGGTCGCGTACGGCTCGGGTAGTGATCCTCGGCTCGTGGGGACGTGGGTGTGCCAGGTTGCCGGGGTGCGCAGCAGCCAGCCGGGCCTGGGTATCACGCGCTCCGTGTCAGTTTCCTCACGACCGATCAGCCAGTCCTCGAAGTCCTGCAGGTCGACGCGGCGATGGGCCCGCCACACCGCGCTGCCGCCGCGCCCGACCCAGTCATACCCCGGGGCTTCTTCCAGCAGCGCGAACGGGTTCTCGGCCTGAAGCGCGTCCTGGTAGAGGTCCTCCCACTCCTCGCCCTGGGCATAGAGCAGCTGTTCGCCGGTCTTGGCGTCGGGACCGGCGAGCAGGCGGCGGGCGAGGCCGACGGCTTCCCGGAAGCGTTCCGGGGAATGCCAGGCCACCTCCTCCTCCAGTGCCTTGGCTACCAGGAGCAGGTGCTCCTCCGCAGGGGTGAGGTCGTCACCAGAGGGCTCTTCGTAGGCCATGCGGGTGCGAATGGCTTCGGCCTCGACCAGGAGCACGTTCTCCGGCTTGGTACTGGTGATCGCGGTGGTCAGCCGCCACAGGCCGAGCGCCGCCCGGTGGCGCAGCACCGGGAGCAGGCCGTCCAGGAAGTCGTCGGTGAAGGGCGCGGCGGCCGCGATGGCGGTCATCACCGCGTCGGTCAGCATCCGGCCCTGGTAGTCGCGGTGGGCACGCTCGTACTGGCCGGGCAGCCTCAGCGACATGGCGCGGGCCCGTTCCAGGAGGTCGGCGTCGGCACGCAACCGCAGGAGCCCGCCCTCCTTCAGCCCCCGCCGCCAGCGCGCCGGGGGCGGGTAGCGCAGCACGGTGGAGATGTGG
>NZ_JBHYYB010000155.1:0-14067 GCF_042752535.1 Kitasatospora sp. NPDC059327
ACAGTAGAAACACCACACGGCCCGAGGCAACTCACAAACCCCAAGGCCACAGCCTCACTTGGGGCTAATCACACACGGGAACTAAGCGGAGACAAAGTGCCTGGTGCCGTGCACGGTGGCGAACGGCGCCCTGCCCCGCACCTCCGCCAGCCGGAACGCCCGCCCCGGCTCCCGTTCCTCGGCGCTCAGCAGCACCCGCTCGCAACGCTGGTTCGCCCCCCTGAACACCTGGTTCCACCGGTCCGGCAGCATCGGCATCCCCTGCTCCGTCAACCACAGCCAGGCCGGCTCCGGACCCTCGGGCCCCTCCAGGAACAGCCACTGCCGCTCCCGCCAGGCCAGCCGTGACAGCTTCTGCTGCCCCTCCACCCCCGCGCGGTCCACCCAGTGCACCACCGGCTCCCGGCCCCGCGTCACCCGGGTGATCACCCGCACAACGGGAAGCCGCTCGTAACGCCCCTGCTTCTGGGCCCGCGCGACGGCCCAGGCCCGCTCGGACTGCACGTAGGTCTCGACCTGCCCCAGCGCCTCCGTGCCGGCGTAGAAGGTCCGGCTCTGCTTCGACCGGGTCAACGCCCCCGCCACCTGGCCGTGGCAGTAGAGCCCTCCCCGCAACCGCTGGACAGGCAACTCGAACGTCAACAGCGAACCGCCCTCCTGCCGCCGCAGCCCCGAACTCAACTGAAACTGGACGAACGCGGTGTTCCGCCCCTCCGTCCGCGCCTCCCACCCCGCTGCCGGCACCCCCGCCCGCGTGGGACCGCGCAGCCCGATGTTCGACCACAGCCCCCATGTCCGAGGCGTGAGCCACGACACCCGCGAGCTCACCGAATCCGCCGCCCGGTCCTCGCGCCTCGACACGTCCACCGGCAGCGGCACCACCTTCGCCCACTTGAACAGGCGCGTGAAAGCGGCAGCCTCGCGGTCCCACTTCGCCCCGCCGATCCGTTGCGGATTCAGCGGCGATTCGCACCGCCAGTCCCGGTAATCCGCCAGATCCTGCTCGCTCGCCCGCCGCCACCACACCCTCCGCGACGACAGGAAGTTCAGCAGCAACCGGATGTCCGTCGCGTAGTTCCGCTTCGTCTCCCGCTCCAGCCCGCGGAACTCCTTCGAGCGAACTAAGTCCAGCAGGTCGACATCCACCGAGAAGTCCGGCGAGACGAACACCGGATCACCCGGCTTCAACCCCAGCTCCGCCACCGCCATCGGCAGGTTCTGGACCCCCAGCACCCCATCCTCCGGGAGCCGCCCCCACCGCTCCGGATCAGGCACCCACACCACACGCCACTCGTCCACGTACACCCCTAGATTGAGCCTTGAACACGCCCAATCATTAGGGAAGTCGTTACGCGAGGCCCGGATTTACCAACAGCGTCCGTAACGGTTGGGGCCTGTGACGTTTCCGGCCACCGACCCGGGCACGGATGGTTGCGAGGATTGCCGGCCGGTCCCAGGCGGTACAGCCGACGGGGCTGACCGCACAGGTTGCGGGCCCGTGTACGGCGCACCTGCGCAGCACACGCCAACGGGGCCGCCCGCTCGCGGTGGAGCGGGCCCCGTTCCTGGAGCCGGCCGCCGCGGTGGCGCCGGAGGTGGTGTCCGGTGGCCGGCGTCGGCTCGGTCCGGGCGGCCGGGGCTGACCGTGCCCGCCGCCGGGCCGGCCCGGGGTCACGCCTGGGCCGGTTATGCCTCGGCGAGGATCAGGGCGCTGTCGATGACCGCGCACAGCGCCGGCAGGCATGAGCGGCGGCGGCCAAAGTGTCCGGGTGGCGCGCCGGGACGCTCGGTTGCCCGTCTCCGGGTGGCAGGCCGCATGAAGGGGTACAGGCTGGTACCGGCAAGGTCCGTTCGCATGCATGCGAATGGTTCGATCGCCGCCCGTCCCCGACACGGTGTGCCGTGCCGTGGGACCGTCCGAGACTCAGGAGACCCCGATGACTCACCCCCTCCTCCCACTGCCGCTCACCCGGGCGCCGAGCCCCGACACCCCCGACCCCGATCCGACGGCCACCCCGCACCCGGACACGATTCCTGACGGGGACCTGACGGCGGCGATGATGAGCGCGGCGGCGAACCGACCCGTCGAGGACGTCGCCGACCTCCTGTGCCACCTGAACTCCAGCCGCACATCGGCTCTGACCCCGGCTCTCCACCAGGCGGTCGCCGCCCGGGCGGTCGAGGACCTGGCCGCCCTTCTCGCACTCCTGCGCCCCCGCGACCGGCCCGGCGCCGACCAGATCCTGCGCACCGCCGTCCTCACCAGACCCACCGGCGACGTCGCCCACCTCAGCGCCCTCCTGGCCACCGAACCCGACACCGGAATCCGAGCGGCCCTCCACGCGGCGGCATCGCTGCGCCCCGTCGGCGACGTCGCCCACCTGGCCATGCTGCTCCAACCCGCCCCCGCCCCCGCCCGGCAGTCCCGGGCCGACGGCCAGGACACCGACCACGTCGGGGTGCGCCCCGATACCGGGAGTGGTACGGAGCCACCCGTCGAGGCCGGGCCGCGGACGCGCCCGCGGGTCCTGTCACCCGCGAGGGTGAGCCGGAAGTATTCGTTCGTGCGGTGGCCGGCCGCTGCCTCCCTGCTGGCGACCGGCGCGCTCCACCTGCCGCTCGCGCTCTCCCTGTGGGAGCGGGATCCCGCCGCCGCCACCGTGATCACGGTCCTCGCGACCCTGTGCCTGATCGTCGCCGTTCTCCTGATCCGGGTCCGGTACGACGCGCCGTTGGTCTGGAGCGCCGCGACCGCCACCGGTGCGACCACGCTCACCGGCTACCTGCTTGCCGACAGCCTGCTCCTTCCGGATGTCACCGGGGCCCTCGCCGAATGGTGGAGCTACCTGGGACCGGCCGCCCTCGTCTGTGAGACGGCTGTCATCGTCCTGGCCATCGTCCACACCGTCACCGGCAGGCCCTGGCGAGGGTCCACCGACAGCGTGCCGACCACCCTGCGAGTCTGACCCCGGACCCAGCATCCGTCGGATCGGCCGCGCGGGCCGATGACCGAGCACGGCTCTGCGGTAGAGCGGACCGACCCCGTTCCTGAAGCCGGCCGCCGTGCCAATCCCGGACGGCCGGGGTCGGCCGCTCCCGCTGCCGTCCCGGTCTGGTCGGGCGCCCGGCTCGGTGGTCGGGACCTCCATGATGTGCAAGGCGTACCCGGTGAGGTCGACGGTTGTGACGCGTTTGGTGTGGGTGTCGGCGGCTTCCACGTCGTCGAGGTAGAAGATCCAGGTCAGCCACTTGGCGGACAGTGCGACGCGGCCGGTGACGCCGACGGGGTAGGTGCGGCTCACCGTCTCGACGTGGTGCAGGCCCTGGCCGCGAAGGACGCCGCCGAGGCTGCGTCCGCGCGCGGTCGACACCTCCCGGGCGGCGAGGGAGGCTGCGGAGACCGCGGCCGGGGAGACCGAGGAGTCCGGGAAGGACCTGACCCGTGCCGCGGACGCCGCCGTCCAGCAGGCGGTCTCCGCCGCCGGCGTCGCCAACCTTGGTGATCGGTGCGTGTCCCAAGCCCCCAGCGGGCCCGGACCGGGGTCGCCGCCTCCTCGGGCGGCGGCGTGGCCTGGGGTGCCTGCCCGGGCATCGGGATGTCAGCAGGTTGTCGGTACGGCTCCGGCTGAACGTGGTCAGGGACGCACCTTCGGATCGAGAAAGCGGATTTGTCGGCAACGGTTCGGGCTACGAGAGCAACGGCTGCGGCCGGAGCGGACACAACCAGGGCAGCAACGGCGTCAACTGTCGGCATTGGTTACGACCTGCTGGGCCTTGGCGTTCTCGGCCTCTCACCGAACTGCCTGCTCTGTCCCCGGCCGTCCGGACGGGGACGGCGAGACCCGGCCATGCGATGCCGGACCCCGCCCGTGTACGTCGCCTCGTCCGAGTCCGCCGCGGCGCGCACACCCTCACTTCGTCGCCCGCCCCCACGTCCACCTCACCCGGTCGGCCCCACCAGGATGGGTCCTGACGCCGCTGCCGCGTCTTCTGCATCACTCGACAGGACGGCCCCTGATCGCGGTGCGAACCCGTGCCGGACAGACTCTGATGCCATGACGCGAACTCAGAACACCGCCCCCGGCGCTGCCGGCGTCGCACAGCTCCCCCAGAACTCCAGTGCGCCGGTGTGTGTCGACGCCGCACTGATTACGCTGGCCTCTTCCGTACTCGACCACTGTGTGCCGACGCCGCCTTCGGCCACCACCGCCCCGTCGAGCGCCAGCCTTGCGAACCGGCTGCGGGACGCAGCCGGCGTCGGCGCCCAGCGCACGCCTTCGCGCTCGCTCACCACCCCGCTCGGGTATGCCCCGGGCCGCCTTGAGCGCGACGTGCTCGCCGCGACGATCGACAGGCTCCTGAGATCTGAGCGCCGTGGACTCCTCCTGCAGGTGGACACCACCCTCCTGTACGAGACGGTCCAGACCCTGCGCCAAGAGACCACGCGCTGGGCCGGCGAGCCGCTCGGAATCGTGTCCCGGCGCCTTTGGGAGCACCTGTATCTGTGCATCCCTCTGACGTCCATCGCCGTCACCACCCGGCGGCCATAGCCGCCAGCGCCTTCGGGGTTACGCAGCCCGGACGAGGAGCGGCATGATCACGGCGAGCACGATGGTGAGGTGCCGGGGTTCCAGGCCGTTGCGGAGCATGGGCGCCGTCGCCTTGCCTGTCGAACCGGAGGGTCGAGGTGGTCGGCGCAAGACTGCGCTCGCCCCGCGGTCCTGCGCCGACCCGGGAATCATGCTTGGTAGCCGAACCGGTTGTCGGACAGTGACTTCGAGGACCTTTGTCGGCGTCGCGTGAACCGTGGTTCTGGATCACTTTTCGGGAGTGATCCAGAGCCTGAACCGTGACCCAGTTCGGCCGGATGAAGTAGGACCCGGTGTTGGTGGTGTGGCGGTTCAGTCTGTGTCGTCGGGGTTGGCGGGGGCGCCTCCGAGGTGGCGGCCGCGCGGGCCCGGGCCCAGACGGAGCTCGCGAGGTGGCCGTGCCCGGCCTGGGCCAGGCCCAGGCCGGGCACGGGCGCACGTCCCGGTCAGGCCCGGCGACGGCCGAGCCGCATCACCGCCGCACCCGCAGCGAGGAACGCCACCGAGAGGCCGATCAAGACCGGTGTCGCCGGGGCACCCGTCTCGGCCAGCTCCCCGTGGTACTGGTGGCCGGCCGAGTGCTCGTCGCCCGCGGCGTGGTGGCCGCCCTTGCCGTCGTACTCGTGGCCGCCGTGCTGCCCGCTCTTCCCCTCGTAGTCGTGGCCGCCGGAGTGAGGCGCCTTGTGCGGTGCCCCCTCCTGCTCGCTGAACTTCGCGTTGTGCGCGGCCTGGCTCTGCTTGTTGGACAGGTTGTTCTTCTGCGCGGCCGACTGGTGGTTCTGCGCCGAGTTGTTCGAGCTACTGATGGCGCTGTTGTTCGCGCTGTTGTCGAGGTGGTTGGTGACGCTGCTATGCACCACGACGGTCAGGTTGACGTGCTGGTCCTGGCCCTGTGCCTGGCCCTGTGCCTGGCCCTGCTGACCACTCTGGCCCTGGCCCTGGCCCTGGCCCTGGCCCTGGCCGTGCTCCTCGTGGCCGCCGTGCCCACCTTGGCCGTGCTCCTCGTGGCCGCCCTGGCCGCCGTGGTCGTGCTCCTCGTGGCCGCCGTGCCCACCTTGGCCGTGCTCCTCGTGGCCGCCCTGGCCGCCGTGGTCGTGCTCCTCGTGGCCGCCGTGCCCACCTTGGCCGTGCTCCTCGTGGCCGCCCTGGCCGCCGTGGTCGTCGGAGTGGCCGTGGCCGTTGCCTCCGCACGACTCGGCGCCGCCACCGGCCGGCTGGCTCCACTCGGCGTTGCCCTCGTCCGCCTGAATTGCTCGGTCTTGTTCGACGGCTTCGGTGTAGGCGTCGGCGTCGACCTCGGTCTTGTGGGCCGGGCGGACCACCGGCACGGAGTAGATGGCGCTGCGACCGTTGAAGGTCCAGGCGTCGGCGGAGGAACTGGTGTCCTCCTCGGCCAGGCGCAGGAGGTTGCCGACCCAGTCGACCTCGGTCTCCGCCGATTCGGAGGCGGCATCGTGGTCGACCAGCGGCGAGGCGTAGGCCGTGCTACCGGGGCCCCACACGAGCGCGGCCGAGGCCAGCCCGGACAGGATCAGGGTGGTGATTCGAGTACGCATGACACTCCAGGATGATCTGCAAAACGGATCTTCTGAGTACGCTTCTCGGCGCACCGGCTGCGGTTCGCATCGCTGGGGACTAATCAGTTCGGCCCAACGAATTAGCGTGCACGGAGGAACCCCTCCCACAAGCAGAGTCGACCCACTCCGACCGGAGCACGCCCATCGGGAAGTTGACATGGCGCCAGAGCATCTGGAGGAGCTTTCAGCTCGAAGGGGTGACCTCGGAGCGGTGTTTCTTCCTCTCCTGGCGCTTGTTCCGCAGGAACTGACGAGCCGCCGCCCCGCCTTGCCAGCCCTGGGTGAGACATCCCGCTTTGTCGGGTTGGCCCGCGAGGGGCCGAGTAGGAGGCCCTTCCCCTGATGACCAGCACCGACCCGCCCGTGCCCGACCCGATCCCCAGGCCGAGGCGTCGCACGTGCAGCCCCGAGCGCAAACTGCGGATCGTCGCCGAGTACGACGCCGCACCCCAAGGCGAGAAGGGCGCGGTCCCGCGCCGTGAGCGCCTCCACCACTCGTACGTCACCGAGTGGCGGGCCGTCCGGGACGCCGGAGCCCTGGAGAATCTGGTCGACCACCCCACAAGCCCGGCCCGCCCGAAGAAGTCCGCCACTGAGGCCGAGTACGAGAAACCGCGCCGACAGGTGGAACGGCTGAATAACGAGCTCGCCCGGAACAAGGGCCTTCACCCCGGGTGGTAGACACGGGCTTGTGTGGTTATACGGCGAGTGTCAGGGTGGCGGACTGTTGCTGCTCGTCGGCGACGGGGCTGACCTGGCCGTTGGCTGAGTGCCTGCGCCAGGTGTTGTACGTGTTCAGCCAGCGGAAGACAGCCGCCCGGCAGGCCCGGGCCCCGGGCTACCGGCGTGCGCCCTTGAAGATCTCCCGTTTCAGTGAGGCGTGGAAGCTCTCGCAGGCGGCGTTGTCGGCGCTCGCTCCGACGGCTCCCATGGACTGGGCAACGCCCAACTCGGCACACAGGTCCGCAAAGTGGCGACTTCCGTACTGCGCCCCGTGATCGGAGTGGAACACCGCCCCCTGCAGAGTGCCTCGGGTCGCGGTGGCCATCGTCAGAGCGTCGGCGACCAGGGACGAGCGCATCTGGTCGGCGATCGACCAGCCGACGACGCGCCTGCTGAAGCAATCCAGCACCGTTGCCAGATACAGGAACTCCCCGTCCCCGACCAGGAGATACGTGATATTGCCCATGTACTTGAGGTTCGGCGCCGGCGCGCTGAAGTCGCGTCCGAACAGGTCCGGCACCGGCGCGACCGACGGCTCGGGCACGGTGGTGCGGACCTTGCGGCGCAGATGGGTGCCCACGATCCCGAACTTGCGCATCACCCGCGCGACCCGCTTCTCGTCGACCGCCAGGCCGTCCTGCCGCAGCTCGGCGGTGACACGCGGGGCGCCGTAGGCCCCGTCGGAGTCGGCGTGGACACGCTGGATCCGCGCCGCCGACACGGCGTCGGCCTCCTGGTGCACCGCGCGGGCCGCGGCATTCGCACGCCACCTGTAGTAACTGGAGCGCTGGATGCCCAGCACCTGGCAGAGCCGCTTGACCTCGAAGGCCTCCCGGTGGTCCTCAACGAACTGGAAGCGGCCCATCACCAGTTCGTCTCCGAGGCGAAATACTTCGTAGCCTTCCGCAGGATGTCCCGCTCGACCGACAGCGTCTCCCGGTCCTTGCGCGGACCCGCGTTCTCCACACGCAAAGCCGCGTTCTCCACCTCCAAGCGGGCCAAGCGCTCCTCGGGCGTCGCCGCCACAGCCGGCAGCACGCCGTCGGGCCCCGGTGCGGCCCCCGCATCCCGCACCCACTGCCGCAGCGACTCGGCGTGCATCCCCAGATCCGGCGCGACCTTCGCATACGTGAGCGACGGATCGGAGCAGTACAGCGCTACAGCGGCAGCACGGAACTCCGCTGAGTAGTGCATGTGCACCATCGGTGCCAAGCGGCGGGCAGTACCATCCGCTGCTCCCGGCGGCCCGGCGGCCCGGTGGCCCGGTGGCCCGGTGGCCCGGTGGCCCGGTGGTCGGTCCGGTCGACGCGGAGGCCGGCATCGGCAAGGCGAGGCTGTTCGCGCGCCCGGCCGGCCACGGACACCGCGTGGCGCTCAACAGGCTCCCGGAAGAACGCCGGGCCGGCGGACCGGCCCGGGGCGGCGGCCAAGGCCGATGGTTGCCCGCCGTACGTTCGGGCCCCGCCGCTCGATTCTCCGGGGCGACCGGCACCCGTCAAGTCCGCACCGCCCGCCGCCATCGCCACGCACAGGCCCGCATGCGCGGGCCTGGCGGAACTCGCCCGCCCCTACAACTCGGCGGCTGTCGGGGCGCGACCGGACAGGCGCCCGGGTCAGGCCCCGGGAACCGACACGCCGTCGGCCGTGGTCCGTCAATCTCGCGCGCGTGGCCCCTATCGTCAGGATGCGGCGCCGGCCGGGCCGATACCGGGCATGGAGACGGTCGGCGCCCGCGTCGGGCCGCTCATGGCGTCTCCGCACCAGTGAGCGGCTCGACGGAGAGGGCACGTTGGAGTCCGAAGTCACAGTCAGGACCCCGGTCGGCCGGCTCCACGGTCCGCTGGTCCAGCCGGGTGATGGTGCGCTGGAGCTCATCGACGTCGACCCGCGCCACCCCGGCCTGCGCACCCACCGCTACCGTGCGCTGCCCGGTCACGGTCGCCACCGGGTCTTCGACTTCTACATCGAGACCGGCGCCGGCGCCTGGCGGATTTACTGGACCTGAGGCCCCCGCCGACACCGCCGACACCGCCGACACCGGCCGTCCCGACCACGGCGGCCGGGACGGCGCGGTGCTCAACGGTCGCCCACGCGAGACGCTCGGCTGGGAAACCCCGGGCCGAGCGTCTCGCCACGTACCCGCTCGTGGATGCCGGCGAGATGGTTGGGTAGGAGGGAGCCACTGGACGGGAGATCTGATGGACACCATGCACACCCCGGACGTTCGGGACCAGCACATCGCCGACGTGCGGGCCGCGCTCCAGCGCGCGATCCCCTTCCTGGGTTTCTCCGCCGGCCGGGAGGCGGCCACCGATCCGAACTACTCGGGCCGGCTGTTCGCGGCAGCCGACGACCTGACGAACACCCTGGACCGCACCGCGCCCTGAAGCCGGTTGGGTCGGTGGGGCATCCGGTCGGGGGAACCGGGATCGGATCGGCGGTGGGGCGGCTGTGGTGGCAGCAGCATGTGTGGCTATGAAGGGCGATCACATGGAAGCGCTGCGGGTCGCCGGGCAGCGGGTCATCGAGGAGCAGGGCGCGCTGACCGCGGCTCTGGCCGTGCTCTCCGGTGCCGTTCTGGACGCGGTCGGTGTGGGTGCCGCGCCGGATGCGGTGGGCGCCGAGTACACCCGGATGGTGTTCGGGTACGGTGCGTCCGTTCTCCCCGGGCCGTCGGCCGTCGCCCGCGAGGAGGTGTTCGTCCCCGCCCCGAGTGGCGGCGGGGACGTCGATGCTCCGGTGCCTGGGTCCCCCGCCCCGATGGGCAGGGATGTGCTCGCGGCCTGTACGACGCGCTGCCGGCCTCGGGTGCGCGGCCTTTCGACGGCCGATCTCGCGTCGCAGTTGGCGGGGCAGGCCGGGGTGACCGAGGGAACGGCCCGCAAGTACCTCTCCGCCATCAAGACCGAGCGGTGCGGCCGGTAGTGCGCTCGTTGCGCCGGCTCCGGCGACGATGGCATGTCAGCGACCGAATACGTGCAGGTCAAAGCCCTGGTCACCGGTGATCGGCGGGGCTGGCATTCCCGGCACGGCGGCCCCGCCACACGCGGTACCGGGTCGCCGGGCAGAGCGGCCGCGCCATGCCCCGGCGCGGTTGGCCTCCCACCGGCCGGGGTCCCGCGGAACACCCCCCTTTCCGGGGACCCCGGCTGCCCGCGCCCTGTTCCCGGCCTGTCGGGCGCCGGTCGGTCGGCGGCGCGGGCCGGACGGGCCCGTGCGACGTGGACACCGCCGCCGCCGGCGGGTGCCGTTCGCCCGGCCGGTTCCACGGCCGCCGTCACAGCCGCTACCGTGGGGAACGCGGGCGTCCGGCCGGACGGTCCTGCGGCCGGTGGAGGGAGGCGGAGCGTTGAGCGCACAGCCCATCGCGTACGCGGACGTGGATCACGAGGCCGCGCTGAAGTACGCCGTCCAGCTCATCGACCACCGGTGGGCACAGGTCATCGAGGGGCGGATCGTCCTGGTGTCACCGACATGGGACCACGAGAATGTCGCGGCCAGGATTCGCCGCCAGCTCGACCGCCGCGTCGACGAACTCGGCTGCATCAGCGGCTTCGGCAACCTCGACCTGCCCGGCTCCCCGAACTGGTACCTGCCCGACCTCGCCGTCATCCCCGAGGACCTCGCCAAGGGCGCCGGCGCCCTCACCCCCGGCCAGACCCTTCTGGTCATCGAGGTCACCTCCGAGTCCAACGGCGACACCGACCGCGTCACCAAACGCAAGCGCTACGCCCAGTACGGCGCCCCGCTGTACCTGCTCGCGGACCGGCAGAGCCGCGAGTGCACCCTCTTCCGCGAGCCCCACGGCCTCGGCTACGCCGTCGTGGACGGCCCTCACCCGTTCGGCACCCCCACCCACCTGCCCGAGCCGTTCGACCTGGTCCTGAACACCGAGAACCTCTGACCCGACCGGCCGGCGGCCGCGGACGGCGAGCACGCGACCCGCCGCACCGGTGATGGGCCGGCCCTGGAACGGATCGCCGGCACGTTGGGACAGGGTGGGACAGCCCGTCGGCGCTCTTCGTCAGGTCTTCCGGAAGCGGATCAGCGGGGGGTGTTCCACGGCGTCGGGATCGGCCCTCGGGTCGTAGGCGGCGAGCCCGGCCGTCCGTACCCGATCCGCGATCCGCAGCCACTCCTGGCGGTCCGCCTCGGCGGTGAGCACCGCCTGGTCGAAGCCCGGGTCGTCCAGGGCCAGGTCCTGGACGTGGTGGAGCCGTTCCATCGCCATGTCCGCCGCCCGGTCGATCTCCGGCGGTGTCATCCCGTCCGCGTCCCGGCACACCAGCGCGCGGTGGAAGTGGTCCGTGTCCGGGTGGAGCTCCAGGCGCTCGCCGGGCGGGCGCAGCCAGCGGGCCGGGATGGTGTGGAGGACGGTGGCGGGGAAGACGATGGCCTGGCCGTCGGTGTCGGTGACGATGCCGGTGATGTCGTACTCCTGGCCCTCGGCGAGATCGAGGGCCGCCGCCTGTTCGTGGGTCAGGCGTAGTGCGACGCTGCCGGCGGGGATGTCGCGGCTGACCACCACCGTGTCGGGTTTCTCGCCGAAGCCGATCACGGTCACGGTGATGCGACGCCCGCGTACGAGGTGCAGCTGCATGTCCGACAGCCACCGGTTGGCGCGTGCGCCCGCCGGCAGGGTCGGGAGCCGTCGGGGGATGTGCGCGGTGTAGGTCTCGCCGACCACGACGTCTCCGGTACGCATCGCTTCTCCCTTGCCCATGCCGTGTGTGTCCATCGTGCCGGGCCGGTGCCTGTGGGGCCGCGTGGTCGGTGTGGCCGGGCGGGTGGACCTGGAAGACTGGCGGTCATGAGTTCCCCCGTTCGGCGCCCGTTGTGGCGGCCCTTCTCCGAGCCCGCCACCGACACGCCCGTGCGGGCTGATGACCGGGCGCGGTTGCTCGCGGTGGAGCGGGCCCCGTTCCTGGAGCCGGCCGCCGCGGTGGCGCCGGAGGTGGCGCCTGGTGGCCGTCGGCGGCTCGGTCCGGGCGGTCTGGCCGCCGGTTCGGTCCCGGGCGGTCGGGGCTGACCGTACCCGCCGCCGGTCCGGCCCGGGTCATGCCTGGGCCGGTTGTGCCTCGGCGAGGATCAGGGCGCTGTCGATGACCGCGCACAGCGCCGGCAGATCGCGGGCGGCGTCGTTGAGGACGGTGCTCGGCGCGGTGGTGGCGATGGCGCCGACGGCGGCCAGGGCGAGCTGCTCGGCCGCGGTCAGGTCCGGGGTCGACTCGGCGTCGGTGGCGCCCAGCAGCACGTAGGCGTCCAGGCGGTAGCGCGGCTCGGCGGCCACCTCGCCGTCCCCGGCCGGGAGGATCTCGCGGCCCATCACCTGCCGCAGCGCCTGGGCGAAGGCCTCCAGCACCGGTCGGTGTCCGTCGTCCTGGCGTGTGGCCAGTGCCTCGACCCGTCGGGCGGCCCGCTCCCCGACGGCGGCGGCCAGGGCGAGTGCCTCGCGCACCGCGTGCTCGCGTTCCTCGCGCGCGGCCGCGGCCCCTGCCGCCGCGTGGTCGTCGAGTCTGTCGCCGGCGGTGAGGCCGTTCGGATCGTTGTCGGCCGGCCGGGGATCGGACACGGGCAGGAGGGAGGAGAACTGGTTCGTCATGACCGGTGAACCGGTCCCGGCCCCGAACCGTCACGGCCCCGGGCGGCGCGGGCCCGGGCTCGGACGCGTCCGGGCCGCCACCACGGGGCGGCCGATCCCCCCCCGGGGGGAGAAACACCCTGTGTCGCCTGCCGTCGGTGATACTCAGGTGGCCCGCTGCGCAGGCCAGCGGTGTGTTGAACGCGCCCGGTCCGGTGAGGGTCAGGGTTCCGCCGGGGTTGACCGCCAGTTCGACGTCGACCTTGCGCTGGAGCTGTGCCGCTTCCGAGCTGTTCGGTCCGGCGTCGCGTGCCTGCGCGCCGAAGGCCGGCTGCGGGGCGGTGGCCGAGGCGGCGGCTCATGACCATGCTCATCGACCAGCGGATCACCGCCTCCGAGCTGTCGGTGCGCGTCTCGTAGTCGCGGGCGAGGCGAACAAAACCCACAAGCAGGCCATCATCGCCCTCGCCCGACGCCGCCTGAACGTCCTATGGGCCCTCATACGCGACGGCCGCACCTTCGAGATCAGCCCGCCACCCAACCCCATCGCCCTGGACTGACACGCCCACAGCGAGTCACCAACCGGCTTGACAACGTCATTGGGAATCAGTAGCGAGAACACAACACACCCGTGACCCCACCTCCGGAGGTGGGGTCACGGGCCCCTGATGTGAGGACACCGGCCACTGGATCTTCATAGTCCAGGAGAACGGAGTCCCAGTGGGGATGAAGCACTACCCACCGCGAACAAGCTGAGGCGGAGTGCCCGGTGCGCGGTGTTAAACGAGCGCGATGATTGCGGCGGCAGTAGCCTTCTCCGCCTCGGCCAGAAGGTCTTTGACGAGATCAGTAATCGCTCCCTCGACGCCCTGAGCGAGGGTGTCGGTTCCGGAGATGCTGGCCTTGAAGCTGCTGCCGTTCGCCAGGCCTGACCACTCAGCCGTAACCTGCGGATTGAGGCCGCCGATCGCAAAATCGTCATTGCGATCGGGCGTGCCGAACGGCAACCCTGCGACGGTTCCCTCGGTGTGGCCCGAGTGCTGGAAGGTGAAGACGATTCCGTCGGGCGTCATCACGGCCGCGGAGATCGTGTAGTCGATGTTGTCAAAGCCACTGTCATGTGCGTGACTGCTGAAGGTGAAACTGCCGTCCTGCTTCATCACGACATGTGCCGAGCCACCAACGGCGAGATCAGTCGTCACTCCCTGGTCAAAGTTTCTGATCGCCGGGGCGTCCTCGTACCAGTAGTGGTCCTGGACCGATCCGTTGGCTCCGACGAACCAGAGTTCCATGCTGTTCGGGATGCGCGACACCGCGGCGATACCGCCGTTGGTCGACGCGCTGCCGGCGGGCGCGAGTTCGAAGCCCTGCCAGTTGCTGCCCTCGTACCAGTAGTGGTCCTGGACGGATCCGTTGGCTCCGACGAACCAGAGTTCCATGCTGTTCGGGATGCGCGACACCGCGGCGATACCGCCGTTGGTCGACGCGCTGCCGGCGGGCGCGAGTTCGAAGCCCTGCCAGTTGCTGCCCTCGTACCAGTAGTGGTCCTGGACGGATCCGTTGGCTCCGACGAACCAGAGTTCCATGCTGTTCGGGA
>NZ_JBHYYB010000156.1:0-14053 GCF_042752535.1 Kitasatospora sp. NPDC059327
CGCACCCCCTACAGCGAAGCCATGGCCTTCCCAACCAAGGCCATCGATTTGGAGGTGGCAGCTTGACGCCAAACCGCATCGGATGTCTGGTCGGCAATGACCGCAGCGTCCTTGGCGTCGGTCTTGCCCTCACCCCGATACCCCTCAGAGGCTCGGCTGACAGTCATGCCGGGGATGTAGAGCGTTAGCTGACCGTGGCTGAGGAGCAGGTCGATCAGCAGTGCGGCACCGCCGTCTGCCAGATCGATGCCCCAGGTGACCTCGTCGCCCAGGACGAAGACGTCAGCCAGGAGCTGAAGCAGTTCCGGCTCGTCGTTGGCCACCCGTCGTGACAGCAGCCGTTTGCCGCTGTCGTCGATCACCACGCAGTGGTGATGCGTCTTACCGGCGTCGATACCGGCCCAAATCGCTGTCACGTGCTCTCTACGGAGTCGCTTGCCTACGTGCACCGCAGACGACCTCGCTGGCGAGTCCCTACTGAGCGATCAAGTCGCAATTCCTAATCAGCAGCCGAGTCGTCGTAGGGAGCCGGGCGGCGAATCGTAGCAAGCCACGGACGGCAGACCACTGCAAGCCGCACCCGGCCCCCTTGGGTGAGCCAACCCTACGAATGGCTGGCTCATCCCGATCAACAAGGTAGGGACTACTGCACCGGCGACCCCGTCAACTGCACCGACCTCGACGGCAACTGGGGCATGCCCAAGTGGCTCAAGAAGACGGTCGAGGTCGTCGCCAAGGTCGCCGAAGTGGCCGCCTACATCCCCGGCCCGATCGGCGCCGTCGCGGCAGCCGTCTCCTCAGTCTCCTACGCCGCCACCGGCAACTGGGCCAAAGCCGCCGAAATGGCAGTAACAGCAGTGGCTCAGGTTGTTGGGGCAGGGCCGGTGGTTAAGGTGGCCGTTGCCGTAGCCGCGACAGTGCGAGCTGCTGCTCGCGCCTCGCGAGTCGCGAGTCGCGAGTCGCGAGGCGCGAGTGCGGCTAAGGCGGTTCACCGTGTCGTCCAGGCCAAGAACCAGGTAGCTAAAGCCAAGTACGGGAATTATTTGGCTAACAAGTACAATGGCACAAGGAGTCGGGTGACGATTGAGGTGGCCAAGGGCCAATGGCACTATGACCTGAAGGGAAAGCCTCATATCGTCAAGCGAAACGGCGGTACGATCCCCGTACCGACCCCGCACAAGGTGTGGCAGCCGAATAATCCGATGAACAAGAAGACTGGCTGGGGAAAGCCCGACAGGAATAATACCAAGCTCATGACGTGGCGAGAGCTGCGCAAGGTCAGTCAACATTTGAGGAAGTGAAAGTGAAAGCAATTATTTCGGGAATGAACCCCTGGGTGATCAATCAGGATTTCCTTGAAATTGTCACCCCGTCGGGCGTGATTGACCTCCACAACGACGTTTCTATTATCGGATTCCGGTTCTATGGATACCCTCGACCAACTCTTTCCATCGACTTCAAGGAGGAAGATGGGGGAGCCTTCTCGTTGGAATTTCAGAATGTCGGTGAGCTGACACTTCGGCAGGGTGGCGTGGCCTCGGAGGGATGGTTCGATATTCCTGAAGGTGTTGAACCTGAAGGTCTTGACAATCTGAGCTACTATGAATACGGGGAAGATATTCCACCGGTCTTCGACATCACCTCACTCAACCTCAATCTGAAATTCCGATCGGAGGAGGTCCGCTTCATTCGCCCATCTGGGTGATGTGGAGTATTGATTGCCTTAATCTGGGACGGGTAGTTCCAGGTGTGAAATTGGGCGGGTCGATCCAATCAACTCACCCAATCGACTGGGTGCCTTGGCGGCCTGGTGATGGCACGAAACACCACAGGTCAGAGCATTCGTAAGGGCGGGGTCGGGAATCTTGATGCCCGACCCCGCCCTCTTTTTGCTCTGGGTAACGCAGAACGAGCTGATTGGCCCTGTGATATCGCCGGACGGTCCTACGGCCGCAGCACTTCGTCGTAGACGTGGAAGCTTGGGGTAATTAGGGCTGGCGTAGGGAATGTGGCCGGACGAAACAGTGCTGCTGCTAAACCTGGAGCACGTTCTGCGCGCTGACGGCGTGCCGCAGGGAGGTGGTTGACCACGAAGTCCCGAATGTCGTCTCGGACCTGGTCGGCATCCCAGGACGCTCGGCTGAGCAGATGCTGCATGCCGGCCGGACTCGCGTCACCGGCGTGCTCGGCGATCGTCGACCTGCGTGCGTGCCCGCCTGTGGAGGTTCAGTGTCCAGCCGAACCCGGACGGCACCTCGGACGTCGTTGCCACCGAGGTCGGCCAGGGGCCGCTGCCCGTGGCGCTCTCAAGGCTGGTCCACATCAACGCCCTTGCCTGCGACACGCGGAAGATCGCCGATCCGCGTGTGCGGGACCATGAGGTGGCGCTCCTGCTCAACTACCTCACCGCAAGCACGCCCAGCGCCCCGCTGACGGCCGACGTTCCCGCGCTCCTCGCCAGCTCCGGGCACATAAGGCGGTTCGTCGCGGAAGCCGCCGGTCTGGGCGTGATGACCGCGGCGAGCGAGTTCCTGCTCGGGCGGTCCGAGGATGACGCTTTGCACAGCTTCGATGTCCTGCCCGGCGGCCGGTTTGCAGGGTTCGGCGGAAGGAGATCTTCCGGTGCAGGCTCACAAGGCTGGTCCTTCCGACAGGCGGGGGCTGGGGTGAGGAGGAGGCCGGCGGGCGCAGGGGGCGGCGCCCGCCGGCCGGTCACGAGGAACCCGGCGAGTGGTTGGTCAGGAGCCCAGGTGTCCTACTGCGAGGGTGTCCGGTTGGCCCAGGGGCATCGTCCGGACCGATTCGAAGCCAGCGTCGATGAGCCACTGGTGGCACTCTGCGGGGGTGTACTCGCGGCCGCCGGAGGAGGTCAGCAGCATGTTGAGGCTGCCCAGCAAGCTGAGCGCGGGGCCCCGGCGATCGTCGTCGATCATGCGGTCGTAGACCAGAACCGCTCCCCCCGGCCGCAGCGCCCGACGGATCCGGGACAGGAGTTCCCGGCGCTGTTCGAGGCTGAGGAAGTGCAGGATGTGGCCGACGACGAAGACGTCGCCCTCGGGCAGGGGTGTGGTGAAGAAGTCGCCTGCCTCGAAGCGAACTCGGGCGGAGGTTCCCGATGCCTCCAGGGTCTCCAGGTGTTCGTTGAAGAAGGGTTTCATCTCCGGTAGGTCGAAGCAGACGGCGCGCAGGTGGGGATGTTCGCGCAGGAGTGTCGTGGCGAGGTTCCCCCGAGCGCCGCCCAGGTCGACGAGCGAGGTGTACCGGCTCCAGTCGAACGCCTTGGCCAGCCTGACGGCGACGCCACTGTTCACGGCGTCCATCGCGCCGAGGAAGCTGCGCGCGGCCTCCTTGTCGCTGTACCCGTCGAAGAATCCGGTGTGGGCCGGGACCTGCGGTTCGCCGGTGCGTAGCGCCTCGGTCAGGTGGGACCAGAGCGGCATCAGCCTGGCGTCGGCGAGGCCTGCGTAGCCGCCGACGTACCCCGGCTTGCGGCGGTCGAGGTAGCGTGCAGCCGCAGGGCTGTTGCGATACGTCTCCTGTTCTTGGTCCCGTTCCAGCAAGCCGAGGGCGACCAGCGAGTCCAGGAAGTCGGATGCGCCGCGCGGGTGCAGGCCCACGGAGCGGCATAGTTCGGGGCCGGTCAGCGACCCGTCGGCCAGGACCGTGAAGAGGTCCAGCTCGACGGCGCTGATGAGGACGCGGGAGCCGTAGAAGGCCATGGTCAGGCGCAGGATCTCACCCGGCCCTCCAACGGTGCCGGACGCAGGTTGTGTCATGTCGTTCTCCACCTTCGCGAAGTCGCCTGATGGAAGCGGGCGCTCGGGGTTCTGGGAACTCATCGCGGGCGGCACTCCAGCATCGTCCATTTCAGTCCCGGGTCGTTGATCAGCTCGAACCCGGTGCGATGGAGCAGGTCCTGCCACTCCGCGAGTACCCGCTCGCGGCCGCCGAAGAGGACCAGCATGTCCAGGTCGAGGAACTTCGCGTGATCCCACTCGTTCGCGGGGGCCATGACCTGGTCGAGCACGAGGAGCGTCGCGCCGGAGTCCCCGATGGCCTCGCGGACCCGTCGGAGCACCGTGACGACCTTCTCGTCCGACCAGTTGTGCAGGACGCCCTTGAAGAGGTAGGCGTCGCACCCTGCCGGGAGGGGGTCGGTAAAGAAGTCGCCCGGGATCACTGTGACCCGGTCCGCGACCTGTGCCTCCGTCAGGACCGGTTGTGCCGATGAGGCTACCCTGGGCAGGTCCATGAGGACCCCGGTGAGTTCGGGGTGCTGCTGGAGCACTTGGGCGAGGAACCAGCCGTCTCCGCCGCCGAGGTCGGCGATGCGGGGAAAGCGCCCGAGTCGCAGATCTGCCAGTCCCTCCAGGACGATCCGGCGGCTCCAGTGCATCATGAACCGTTCGAAGAACTCACCGGCCGCGGGGGTCTGTTCGAGGTGCTCGAAGAAGGGCCGTCCGAAGACCTTGTCGAAGGCGGGCTCCCCGGTGCGGACGCTGTGCATGATTTCGTCGAATGGCCGCCAGGTGATGTCCAGGTTGTTGTACTTCACCAGGGGGAGCACGCCCTGCTTGTTGTCGGTGCGGAGCCCGTCGGAGAGCGGGGTGCCGAAGAAGGTCCCGGCCGGGCCCTCGGCGAAGATGCCGACCGCCGCCGCCGCGCGCAGGACGCGGTAGAGCGACAGCTCGTGGGCGGCCGAGGAGCGGGCCAGGTCTGCAACGGTCTGCGGTCCGTGGGCGAGCAGGTCTGCGATTCCCAGCTCGACGAGGACGTGGACGGTACGGGCCAGCCGGCCGCCCCCCGCCAACAGAAGAAGCTGTCGGGTGTGCAGGTCCGTGGTCGTCACGTCGTCGGTTGTCGCCACTGCCGGGACCGTCTTGTTCATCGTCGTCCTCTCCTCGATGACCGTCTTGATGCGCGCCATGTTCCGCCGGGTGGCTTCGTTCAGATGGGCGGTCATGCCCTGGTCGTCGAAGGGGGCGTCGGGCTTCATCGCAAAATCCTGGCGCCAGCGCATCTCCGTGCCCGCGGCGGTCTCCCGGTAGGTCCAGTACAGCCGCATGTATTCGAACGGGCCCGTCTCGATCCGGTGCGCCCGGACCGTTCGGGCCGCCCGGTCCGGCGTGCGGCGGGAGACCCATTGCCAGACCCGGCCCTCGGCGTCGGGCCGGGTGGTCAGTCGGAAGTCGATGCCGTCCTTGTCACTGTGCAGGACCTCGACCTGTGCGTACTCTGCGAACAGCCCGGGCCACGATTCGACATCGTTGGTGAGGTCCCACACCAGGTCGATCGGTGCGGCGATGACAACGGTGTTGTCCGTGTGGCCGGCCATCAGGCAACCCCCTGTCCGGGTACTTCGTTGACCAGGTCGAGGACGTCGCCGGGGGTCCTCACACCCTCGTCGGGGAGCACGACCCCGTGTTCCTGCCGGAGCCGGGCGGCTATCTCCAGGAGTGCCAGGGAGTCGTAGCCCAGTTCCTCGAAGGCGATGTCGGCGATGTCGCCGTTCAGGTCGAACTCGTCCGAGTCGCCGGCGCAGTCTCTGATGATTTCCACCAGCTGCGCGAGTGTTATTGCGGTCATCGTCGGCCTCCGGTTGTTCCGGTTTCTTTCGGTGAGTGGGGGGTCCGCCGAGCGTGGGAGCATGGGGGCTCGGGGGCGGGTCACGGGCTGACGGGTCACGGGTGTCGTCGGACGACGGTCGCCGCGTTGAAGCCGCCGCTACCCCGGGCCACGACGAGGGCGTTGCGCACGGGCAGCTCCCGGGGCTGTTCCAGGACGAGGTCGAGGCCGAGGTCTGCGGGAACGTCCCGGGTGCCGATCGTCGGTGGCACCACCGAGTCCCGCATGGCCAGGAATGCGCAGGCCAGGTCGAGTGGCGCCCCGCCTGCGTAGAGCCGTCCGGTCATCGACTTCGGGACGGTGACGGGGACTGCGGCGGGTCCGAACACCGAGGCCAGCGCTGTGGCCTCCGCACGGTCCAGTTGGGGGACTCCGGCACCGTCGGCGAAGACGACGTCGATGTCCTCCGGGTTCACCTGGGCCCTTTCCAGGGCCAGCCGGACGGCCTGTTCCAGCGCGGGTGGTGCGCCGCTGCCGGGGCGGGGGTCGAAGGTGGCGGCGTGTCCGGCGAGCCGGCCGTAGACCTGGCCGACGCCGCGCGCGCGGGCGGCATCGGCGCGCTCCACGATCAGGATCGCTCCGCCCTCGCCGGGCACCCATCCGGTCGCGGTGGCGTCGAAGGGCAGGTAGGCCCGCTGTGGATCGGGGGCGTCGGTCAGCAGTCCGCTCGGCAACTGGGCGACGAGTCCCCACGGACAGATCGAGGCCTCAAAACCGCCGGTCACCGCCAGTGTGATCGTCCCGGTCCGGAGCAGGCGGGCAGCGTGCGCCGCCGCGTCCAGTCCGCCGGCCTGCTCGGACACCACCACGGAGCTATGTCCGCGCAGACCGTTGCGAATCGAGATCTGGCCGGTGTTGACCGCGTAGAACCAGGCGAAGGACTGGTAGGCACTGACCCGTTCCGGGCCGTCACCCCACAGCTTCTCCAGTTCCCGCTGGCCGAACTCGAACCCGCCCGAGCCGCTGGCGGTGATCACACCGGCGTCGTACTCCGCCAGCGCGGCCGGATCCACGCCGGCGTCCGCCAGCGCCCAGTCGGTGGCGACCAGCGCGTACTGGGTCATCCGGTCGGTCTGGGGCAGCAACCGCTTGGGGAGCAGCCCATCGGGGGCGAAGTCGAGCACCTCCCCGCCGATCCGGGCCGGGTAGGACGACGCGTCGAAGCGTTTGATCACATCGATCCCGCTCCGGCCCTCGAGAGCGGCGTCCCAGAACGCCTTCGCGCCGATGCCGTTGGGCGCGACCACGCCCAGCCCTGTGACCACGGCCTCGGCCGCCCCCGTACCGGGGGCGTTCACTGGCGTGCCCCGGTCGGCCTGCGCAGGAGCGCCGCGCTCTGGAACCCGCCGAACCCGCTGCCCACGCTCAGCACCGCGTCCACCCGCTGTTCCCTGGCCGTGTTCGGGACGTAGTCCAGGTCGCACTCGGGGTCGGGCTCTTGGTAGTTGGCGGTCGGCGGAATCACGCCGTGCTCGATGGCGAGGGCCGAGGCGGCGAGTTCCAGGGAGCCGATCGCACCGAGCGAGTGTCCGATCATCGACTTGATGGAGCTGACTGGCACCTCGTAGGCGCGCGGGCCGAGACTGCGCTTGAAGGCCGCGGTCTCGTGGCGGTCGTTCTGTCGAGTACCGGAGCCGTGCGCGTTGACATAGTGAAGGTCCTCGGCCCGGCAGCTGGCCTGGGCCATCGCCCCGCTGATCGCTTCCGCCATCTCCCGGCCGTCCGGGCGTAGGCCTGTCATGTGGTGGGCGTTGGTACGGGTGGCGAAGCCTGCCAGCTCGGCGTAGATGTGGGCGCCCCGACGGCGGGCGGCGTCGAGGTCCTCCAGGACGAAGACAGCGGCGCCTTCGCTCAGCACGAACCCGTCCCGGTTACGGTCGAACGGCCGAGAGGCGTGTGCCGGATCGTCGTTGTTGGTCGACGTGGCCCTGATCGCGTCGAAGCAGGCGACGGTGATCGGCGAGATCGGGGCGTCGGTCGCGCCGGCAATCGCGACTTCCGCGCTGCCGTCCCGGATGAGCTCCGCCGCGTAGCCGACCGCGTCGAGCCCGGAGGTGCAGCCGGTGGACACCACCGTCACCGGGCCCTGTGCGCCGACCTCCCAGGCTACCTCGCGGGAGATCGAGGTGGGCACGAAGTAGTCGAACAGGTGCGGCACGGCGAGAGTGTGGTCCACCAGCCAGGTCGCCCCGGAGTGGCTGACCCGCTCGTACTCGCGGTCCAGGCCGGTCGTGCAGCCGACGGCGCTGCCGATGCTGACGCCGACCCGACCGGGCACCAGCTGCTTCAGGTCGATCCCGCTGTCGGCGACGGCCTCGCGGGTGCAGGCGACCGCGAGCTGGGTGGCGCGGTCCAGCCGGATGGTCTCCTCCGGCGAGAACCCCTCCGCGGCCGGGTCGAAGTCGATCTCCCCGGCAATCCGCGAGCGGAACGGGGTCGGATCGAAATGCGTGATCGTCCTGGTCGCGGTCCGGCCCGAGGTCAGCAACGACCAGAAAGACCGGGTGCCGATCCCGCCCGGGGCCCGGACGCCGATCCCGGTCATCACGACCCGGCGTTCCCCCGTGCTCACGCCACGCCCCCGACCGTGGGCGGCGCAGCCTCCGGGTGGGGCACCGGTTCGGTGTCGACGTGGCCCAGCTCCGGCGCCGGGGCCAGCGGCGAGATCTGGAACACGGCCCGCGCGGTGACCGCGCCCCGGTTCTCCACCCGGTGGCGCTGCCCCCGGGTGATCAGCAACGCCTCGTCGGCGCACACCTCTACCTCATCGCCGTTGACGCGGACGACGAGCGTTCCGTCGAAGACGAAAAGGTACTTGTCGGAGTAGGGGTGGTAGTGCTCGCTGATGTACTCCCCCGGGCCCAGGTCGTGTGTTCCCAGGAATCCGGAGGTCGCGCCGACCGAACGTGGCGTCAGGAGCGCCCGGGTGGCGCCTCCCTGCCGGCGGCTCGGCCGCGTGTCCTCCACGGACACCTTGGCTGCTGCTCCCGTTGTCATCTCTCCACCTCTGCGATTGGGGCCTGCTGGGTGTGGTGTGCCGAGTGGCCCAGTGGGAATCGGGTCCGTTTCCTCACTGGGCCCCACTGGCTACGCGTGGTCGGACTCCCAGGCGTAGAACACCTCGGCCTTGGAGTCCTTGAGCTCCCGCCATTGCGGCGAATAGGGGGTGAGGTACCGGCCGACCTCCTGGTCGACGCGCTGGAACAGCGGGTGCTCCCGGGCCTGGTAGAGCTTGGGCATGATGTCCTCGTCGGCTTCGACGAGGTGCATGTACAGGTCATGGAAACGGAACAGGAACCGTCGCTTCACGCCGATCTCGTCGGGAAGGCTGGTGCGGTCGTGCTCTGCGAACGCGGCCGCCACGTGCTCGGCGTCCTCGGGTTTCATTCTCAGGACCATCAGGGCGCGGTACACCACGTCGGTGCTCCTTACGTTGTAGGTGGGTTGGTTCCGGTCACTCGTAGGATCGGGAGGCCCAGGGATGCCGGGCGTGGCTGTTGGTGTTCAGCCGCGTGGTGGCTTGAAAGGATTGGCCGCCCGGCATCCCGCGACGACTCGACCGCTCATTGGGATGCGCGCGACAAGATCGCTTGGTAAGGACACGCTGGCGAGGTCGTCTGCTGGGACTGGTACTGGAACGACTTCGGAGGTGGCCGTGCCCGAGCTGTGGGCCGGTATGGACGCGGGCAAGGCGGAGCACCACTGCGTGGTGATCGACACCGAGGGGAAGCGCAAGCTGTCGCGGCGGGTGGCCAACGACGAGGCCACATTGCTCCAACTAATCATCAGTGTCACGGAGTTGAGTGCCGGAAAGCCTGTGACGTAGGCGATCGACCTCAACGCCGGCGGGGCCGCGCTGATGATCGCGCTGCTGACCGACGACGGGCAGAGAGTCCTCTACATCCCGGGCCGCACCGTCCACCACGCCTCCGGTTCCTACCGGGGCGACGGGAAGACGGACGCGAAGGACGCCTTCGTCATCGCGGATCAGGCCCGCATACGCCGCGACCTCCAGACGATGCACCGCGGCGACGACATCGCGGTGGATCTGCGGATCCTCACCTCGCGCCGACTGGACCTGGCCACCGACCGCACGAGGGCGATCAACCGGATGCGGGCCCAGATGCTGGAGTACTTCCCGGCCTTGGAACGGGCCTTCGACTACAGCACCTCGAAGGCCTCGCTCGTGCTGCTGACCGGCTACCAGACTCCGACCGCCCTGCGTCGGATCGGCAGGAACCGGCTTGCGGAGTGGCTGAAGAACCGCAAAGCCCGCAACTCCAAGCTCGTCGCGGGCACCGCGGTCGACGCCGCCGAGGCCCAGCACACCGCCGTTCTCGGGGAGAGACTGGCCGCCGCCGTGGTGGCCAAGCTGGCGAGGGAGGTGATGACCCTCGATGAGGAGATCGCCGAGTCCGACGCCCTGATCGAGGGCCGCTTTCGCGACCATCCGCACGCCGAGGTCATCCTGAGCATGCCCGGCATCGGCCCCGTCCTGGGAGCCGAGTTCATCGCCCACACCGGCGGTGACATGAGTGTCTTCGGCAGCCCGGACCGCCTGGCCGGCGTTGCCGGCCTGGCGCCGGTCCCGAAGGACTCCGGACGCATCAGCGGCAACATGCGCCGACCACGACGCTACTGCCGACGCCTCCTGCGGGTCTTCTACATGTCCTCGATGGTCGCCGCCAGATGCTGCCCCACCTCGAAGGCCTTCTACGAGCGAAAGAAGGCCGAGGGCAAGGGACACAAGCAGGCCATCATCGCCCTCGCACGCCGCCGCCTGAACGTCCTGTGGGCGCTCATACGCGACGGCCGCACCTTCGAGATCACCGCGCCGCCCAGCCGTGTCGTGCTGGGCTGACACGCTCACGGTAAGTCACCGGCCAGGCTTGACAACTTCATTGGGAATCCTTTCACTGGCAGGGTGTTCGGTAGGGCGGCGGCATGCTCAGTCGCGACGGCCTGCGTCGAAGGTCCGCTCGACGCTGCAGAACACGGGCGAGGGCTGGGAGACCCGGCGGCAGTAGTCGAAGTGGTCCTGCAGTCGCGGGTCGGCGTGCATCGCCTGGAAGTCCTCCCGGCTCTGCCATTGCGCGTAGTTGACGACGGTTCGGCCGTCGAGGCTGAGGTGGAAGGTGGCCGAGACGAACCCCGGGAGGTGTCGGATGAGGTCCTCGGTCACCGCGCAGAGGTGATCGCAGAGTGCCTGCTGGTTCGCGGGGTCCACGGCGAACACGTTGACCAGCGTGAACAGGTCGGTGGGGGCGGTGATGATCGCCATCGCCGGTCAGCCCTCTGCGCGCGGGGAGGCAGGCCGGGCCAGGGTGCGTTCCAGGACCTCCTGGAGCAGACCGGCCACCGTGGAGTCCTCCGCGCGCCAGGCAACGAAGCCGTCAGGCCGCACTAGCAGGGCTCCGTCCGGACTCAGGCCGGTGGTCCTCCCGAAGGAGTCGTCCGGGTCGCTGTACCCGCCGGTCTCTCCGATGACATGGCAGGCCAGCGGGATGCCGGTTCGCGCGGCGACGGACTCCGCGGCCCCGGCCCAGGCACCGCCGTCCGGGGCTGCCAGCAGGACGTAGCCGCTCTCGGACAGGTCGACCGTCGACACCTTCCGTCCCGTGTGCTCCAGCCAGACATGGGGCACCCGGTATCCGGGGCGGCCGGTCAGCTCGTGTTCGCTCGGGATGGGTTCGTCGTAGACCGGGCCTTCGATCGCGCCGGAGGTGTACCGGTAGCCGGTGCTCACGAGGGTGGACTCGCGCAGGGCGCGCTGCAGCTCCGGGGAGTCGTTGAGCCGCCAGATGTGCCGGATCCACGCCTGGTCCGCGACGGCGGAGCCGACCGGAAGGCGTTCCGCCTCGTAGCTGTCGAGCAGGCCCTCGCCGGCCCAGCCGCCGAGGACGGCGGAGAGCTTCCAGGCCAGGTTGTGGGCGTCTTGGATGCCGCCGTTGGCCCCGAAGGCACCGGCCGGCGGGTGGACGTGTGCGGCGTCGCCGGCGAGGAAGACCCGGCGGGTACGGTAGGTCTGGGCCACGTTGTGCGACATCTCCCAGGGGCGCGCCATCTCGACCTCGACGGCGAGGTCGGGCAGGCCGGTGGCGGTGCGGATGATCCGCGCGCAGTGTTCCGGGGTGAAGTCCTCCGCGGCGCTCTCCCTGGGGTCGTAGAAGAAGCCGAAGATCCACCGTTCCTCGTCGAACAACTGCAGTACCGCCGGAACTTCCGGCATCTGCAGCACGCCGGGCTCGTCCGGGTTGGGGAGGTAACAGATGACGAACCTCCTGCCCTGGAGGGCGTTGCCGAGGTCGGACCTGAACAGCACACTCATGGCGCTGCCGAGCGGTCCGTTGCCCTTGCGGGTGATGCCGAGCGCCTCGCGGACCGGGCTGCGGACGCCGTCCGCGGCAATGAGGTAGTCGGCGCGGACCGTTGTCCGGGCTCCGGTGGCGCGGTCCACGACCACGGCGGTGGCCCCGTTCTCGTCCTCCGTGAACGACTCCAGGGCTGTGTTGAAGCGGATGTCGGCGCCAAGTCGAACGGCCTCGTCCCGCAGGATGGGTTCGAGCCGGTCCTGGCCGCACCAATACGGGCGGGTGGGGCTGAGGCGGCTTACGTCCAGCGAGGGTTCCTCGACGATCACGGCGTTCGCCAGGTCGGCCACACCGTTCGAGCGCAGGACCACCCACGGGATCTGGTCAGCGGGTTGGCCGAGTTCCCGCCAGCGGTGGCCGTCTATCAGCTTGGGGGCGCGGTCGATCACGGTCTGTTCAAGGCCGGCGTCGCGCAGCAGTTCCATGGTCCGAGAGCTGATCCCCGACGCGCGGGTGAGCAGGGTGGTGCTGGCGTGGCGTTCCACCAGCAGACAGTGAACGCCATGCCGACGGAGGAACAGAGCCGCGGACAGCCCGGTCAGTCCGCCGCCGACGATCAGTACAGGTACCTGTTCTTCGTTCTGTTGCATTGTCTTCTCCATCCATGACGCCTCGCGCCACAGGGCAGCCGCCATGGCCCGGTGCCGGCTGGGCGGCGCCTGAGCCATGGGTCTGCGAGCGTGCGGCGAGGCTCTCGGAACGGGGGTTCCCCTGCTCCCGGGGGCCGTGGCGGTTGCCTCCGGTCCCGTAGGGGAGCGGCTCGGCACACCAGGCCGGAGGAATTCCGGGGGCGAAGTGGGGACTCAACGGACCCTTTGGGCGAATTCGATCGAACGATCTTCTGACCGATCAATCTCGATCGAATGCAGAGCAGATCATGGGGGCGCCGGAAGCGTCAATCGAAGATGATCATATAGCGTGCGTGTTTGGCCATCGCCAAAAGAGCCCGGCTTATCCTCTTTGTTCGGACATTACACCTGATCCGACCGTACTGAATTCGGGTTTGCCGAACGTTGGCCTTGGGCACTTGCGCGTAGTCCCGGCCATCCGTTCACCCACCGCACAGATGGCGGATAATCGACCC
The DNA here is from genome assembly GCF_042752535.1 of Kitasatospora sp. NPDC059327. NCBI lineage: Bacteria > Bacillati > Actinomycetota > Actinomycetes > Kitasatosporales > Streptomycetaceae > Kitasatospora > Kitasatospora sp. NPDC059327. The sequence goes on from NZ_JBHYYB010000156.1 coordinate 13,081, forward strand.
CTGGACACAGAGGGCGGCCAAAGTTCCCTGGCGTCCGACCGGAAGCAATTGATCGTTTACGAGCTGCACGCGATATTGACTCCCCCGGTGAAGGTTGAGGTACGTTCGACCCATGGCTGAACTGATCCGACTGACCGGAGCCCAGGAAACTCTTCTCGCGACTCTGCAGGCCAGAGCCATCGACAATCGGAGGCCGGAGCCCGTATTAGGCGACGGCATGGCCGAGGAGCTGCTCAGGCGCCTCGACTACGACTTCCGGAGGCTGCGTACCGGCGCAAAGGACGAGCGGACGGTCACATTTCGCGCAAAGAAACTCGACGAATGGACGCAGCAATTCCTCATAGACCACTCGGCGACCGGGGCGACCGTGCTTCACCTGGCCTGTGGTCTGGACAGTCGCGCGTTCCGACTCGACGTTCCGGCCGGCTTCGAGTGGATCGACGTCGATCATCCGGACGTCATCGAACTCCGAGATCGCCTCTATCCGCAACGCGCGGGATATCGCACGATCGCCACCTCGGTCACCCGGAGCGAGTGGCTGGAGCAGTTGCCAGACGATCGACCAGCTCTGGTCATCGCCGAAGGTTTGACACCGTATCTGCACAGAGCCGATGGAGAGGAGATGCTTCGGCGTCTGACCGGACGCCTTCCGTCCGGTCGCCTGATATTCGACGCGGTCCTGCCCTGGACGCTCAGGTTCGCGAAGTACTCACAACTGTTGCGAGCAACCGGAGCGGGCTTCCACTGGGGCATCGGCGATCCACGGGGATTGGAACGGCGGGTACCCGGGCTGAGGTTCGTCGAGCAGTGGTCGCTGTTCGATTCGCCGTACCTGGCGAAGGCGAGCCCGGTCGAACGGCTGGTCGGTACGGTCGCGGGCCGGGTACCGGCGATTCGTTTCGCACACCGGATTCTCGACTACCGTTTCTGAGAATGGATCTCTGCGCAGGTACGGCTCCAGGGTGGGTGTGCC
>NZ_JBHYYB010000157.1:0-14023 GCF_042752535.1 Kitasatospora sp. NPDC059327
TCGTCAGACAGCGCGATCGACACAGCAGTAGGCCCAGGATGTGACACCATAAAAGGGTACCAACTTACCCTCGTGATTTGCGGTGCATCACACTAGAGGCGTCTCGGACGGTTCCGCACCTCGTGCTGCCCTCTCCGGGCGGGGCTCTGGTCTGGGGGAACACGATCGAGGGCGATCAGCTGTTCCTCGTTCCTCGCGAGGGCGGGTCTTGGACGGTCTCGGCGTTTCGCCGCGGCTGGGCGGACTGGCACGACACCGACCTGAGCTTCAGCGACTGGTTCCACCTCGCGCTGAACGGCCAGACGGCCACTGACTGGCTGCCGGAGTGGGAGCCGCTTCCGCACCCACTGGAGTTCGACGACGAGTGACAGAAGCGTCGAGCGGGAGACGCGTGAGGTTCCCCCGACGTGCGGAAGGTTGCCGGACATTGGCCGGCCGGTGCGCTCACCCTCAAGGTCCGCAGCCACTCCACCGGACGCCTGGGAAAGACGGGCTACCGCGTCGTGCCCGTCCCACACCGCACCTGACCGGCCATCAACACGGCTGTTCGTCGAACCTCTTCACCACCACGCCGAGGAGCTCCCGTGAGCGACCGCCACGACCAGCGCCTGTACATCAACGGCGTGCTCACCCGTGCCGAGAACCGCGCCGCCACCGGCCAGGCACAGGCCGCCCGGGCTGAGCACCAGTACCTGCTCGACACGATCGCCCTCGCCGCTCGTACCGTCCCCATCCACCTCGACCCGGACGGCGTCGCCGCGGTCCAGCGCGGTGAAGGCGCGACCCTTTCCAAGGAGTGCGCGGCCGAGATCGCCCGGGTCGTCCTCGACTCCCTCCACGCTCTCGATCCGCCCGGTCACCACCGCGCGACCTGACCGTCCCACCACGAAGCCCGCCAGCACGAGAACAAGGGCCGCCGCCTCCCGCCCGGGAAGCGGCGGCGACTGCGTTCGCCGGCCCGGCCCGGCCCGCGATGGACGGCGTGTGGTTCCCGCTCCGCAGCGCCGCGCCGCTCTGTTCGCCCCCGCCCCCGCCCCCGCCCCCGCCCGGGCCGGGCCCGGACCCGACGACGTGCCCGTCCGCAACCCGCGGACGCCGATGGCCCGTTCGGTCCAGTCGCCCTCGCCCTGACCGCCGCGCACCCCGGCCCGGGCACGGGCGCCATCGTCACGCTCGACGCCTTCGCCACCCAGCGGGACACCACCCGGCCACCCGTGCCCACCGCCGCCCCCGCCGGCCACACCCACCCGCGCAGACCTTCGCCCGCCACCTCCGCCGGCGGACAGTGCCGCGCCGCGACGGCGGCACCTGGACCCCGGCCCCCGCGGGCCGCGCCCCGACGGCCTCCGGTCCCGTTCGGCGGCCCGCGTCCCAACGACCGGGAGACGGCCGTGATCGCCGTCCAACCCCGGAACCCTCGACACCCTGACCCTGACCGCCGCCGAACCGTACCGGCCGGCGAGGGACCACGGCCGCGCCGCCGACGCCGCCGAGTGCCTGTCCGCACCCCAGCCGGAACTGCCCGCCCGCGCGCGGGAGGCGTTCGCCGAGGAACCCACCTGACCCCGCCACACCCCCGTCGTGCAGCCACGGTGGCGGGGTTGACCGGCGCCGTGCCGTTCCTACGGTGTGTCTTGTCCCGCCCGGCCGCTGTCGAGTGTCGCTCGCGTTCCGGTACTGCGGGCTTCCCGGTACCTGCCCGCCCCACCTACCCGGGGGCGGTCGCGGTGCCTCGTGTGCTGCGACCGCGTTCCCCCGGGCCTGGGGCACCCGGGTGGCCGGGCCCCGCGCGCCCTCACAGGGTCCCGGCCGCGGCGCGTCCCACCGCCCTCCTGGCGCCCCGTCACCGCCCGGCCCCGTGCGGACATCGGACCGGTGCTTCGCCTCCGGGCCCCGGCCGCTGCCCGTGCCGGTCTTCCGTGCCGCCCCGGTCTGCCCGCTGCCCACGCACTCGTGTGCCTGACCCCTCTCCGACACGATCAAAGGATCCCTCTTGTCCCGCTACACCATGCCGCTCACCGAACACCTGCACCTCCAGTTCGGCTACGACCGCCCGCTGCACAACGTCTTCGCCCAGTTGTGGAAGAACGACGGCGAGATCATCGAGACGCTGGGTCTGTACACGTTCATCGTCACCGTCGGCGAGCTGATGCCCGCCCTCGACGCGATGCTCGCCCCCCACCCCGACGCGGCCCTCAGCGAGGAGGACCGCAACAGCATCAGGGACCAGCTCATCGCCGACGGCGCCGACCCCGGCGACACCGACGTTGCGCCGAGTGGCGTCTGAATGGTGGTCACGCCACGTCGCAAGCCGATCTCGGCGTGGGGGGCGTCCGATCGCCACGGCTGCCCGGACGCCCCACCCCCGCCCCCACCCGGACGCCCCACCCCCCGCCCCTTCCCGCCCCGTGCTACCGGAAAGACGAGCGCCCGTATGCCTTCCCACATCCCGCCCGGCCCGCGCACGGCCGCGCTGCTGCGCGTCACCCTCGACGCCGCGCCCCTGATCGCCGCCGTGAGCGCCGAGCTCCCCGCCCACCGCAGAACCCTGGTCACCTACGCCTTCCACAGTGGCTCCGTGACCGCCCGGCTCCGCTCCCGCCTGACCACGGCCGAACACGACACCGTCACCAGCACGGTCACCGACCGGTTCGCGGCCGCGGGATGGGGCTGGTGGGCCGACGGTCACGGCATCAGCCTGACCCACCCCTTCCACACCACCCGCGACGGCAGTGCCCGCACCCTTCCCGACACCCTGACGGACGCCCTGGCCGCGACCACCAGCAGCCCCGGGCACGGCACCGACGTCCTCAGCCACGCCCTGGCCGCGGCCGGCCACACCGCCCTGGCCGCTGTCTGGCACACCACCATGCTCTGCCCCCACCGCCCGGCCCATTCCAGCCCCGCCGGGCCCGTCAGCGTGGAACTCCTGCACCCGTGCGCGTTCTGCGGCGCTCCCGGCCACGACACCCCGGCTCCCGGCACCGTCCGTCACCACCGGTCCCGTTCCCGCGGGCACTCGACACTCGACTGAGTGGCACACCTGCGCCCGGCCGCCGTCACCGGCGGCCGGGCGCAGGTGACGGCGGCGGTCTCGTTCCCGCGGCCCCGGACGACCCCGACACCGCGACGGTCCACGGCGGAGCCGACGGGCCGACGCACGCGACGACCTGATGCTTCCCTCGACCCGCCCGGCCGCTACCCGACACCGAAGGCGCCGACGAACCGGGCGTTCACGATCCCGACCTCGTCAAGTGAAGACACCCCGCCGCAACCCCCGCCGCTGCCCCTGCGCGTACGGGCCCTGGCCGTCAGGCGTCCCCTCCCGCGCCTGCCGGCAACCGGATAGGGTGCGCCCGACCCACCCGCGGCCACGTCACCACCAGGAGCCGACATCAACGCGCCGCACACCTCCGCCGAACTCACCGCCGTCGAAACGGTGGTGCTGGACTACCTGCACGCGGTCGTCGCCCTCCAACCCGCCCACCACCACCCCACCCGGACCTGGACCCACCGAATGGTCCAGTCGCTGCTGCTCGCCGAAGGCCGCTGGTTCACCCCCGCCGAGCTCCCCACCCAGATCAGCCCGCTACCCGAACGGGAGTGCTTCGCCAACGCGGTACGCACCGAACGCACCCACCCCGGACTGCTGCACGCCGAAGGGTTCGCCATGCCCGCCTCCGTACCAGTTCCCGTCGCCCACGCCTGGTGCGTCACCCCGAACGGCCGCGTGGTCGATCCGACCTGGACCGACCTGGCCGGGGTCGCCTACATCGGCCTGCCCATCACCGACACCCGGCTACGCCCCGACCCGCTGCGCCCCTACGGAGTCCTGAACGACCCGAGAACCTCTATCCTTTGCTGCGCGATGGTGTTCCGCCGGGCACCACGGCGTCCATCGGCCGCCCCTGCACCCCCAGGGAGTCGGCGCCGTAAGCGGACACCAGCTCCGACAGCCAAGACCCCGGAAGCGCCGCAGCTCCGCCGTGCCGAGAACCGCGCCGTCGCCAGGGCGCGCGCCGCCACCGGCCAGGCAGCGGCGGTGGCCTCCGTTCGGCCCGGCCCGCGATGGACGGCGTGTGGTTCCCCGCCGCGCCGCGCCGCCCTGTTCGCCCCCCGCCCGGGCAGGGAGCTCCAGCCCACCCGGCCGCACCACAGGGGCCTGCCCCGTGCCTCTCCGTCCCGGGCTGCGGACGGGCCCCGCGCGTCGTCGGTCGCCTCGCGCCCGGCTCGGCTTTCGACAGGCCGTTGACCGGCCTTCTCCCGCACCTACCGTCGGGCGCACCGGGACCGGCCAGGGTCTGGCAGGGTGAGTACGCCAACCCGCTGACCATCGTGACCCCGGCCGCCCGGCCACCACCGATCCTTCCCCCCCACCGCCATGGAAAGGCCTGCCGTGCGCCGCGAGAACCCGGACGCTCCTTCCACGTCCTCCACGATCCGCCCCCCGGCGCCGCGTCCATGCGAAAGCTGCCCCTACCGCCGCGATGTCCCCTCAGGGATCTGGGCCGCCGAGGAGTACGAGAAGCTCCGTGCCTACGACGCCCCGACCGCGGAGCAGCCCACCCGCATGTTCCGGTGCCACCAGAACGACGCCGACAGCGCGTGCGGCCGCGTGTGCGCGGGCTGGGCCGGATGCCACGCCGAGACCCTGCTGGCGCCACGGATCGCCCTGCTGACAGGTGAGATCGATGCCCCGACGTTCAACGCCGTGACCACCTACACCTCCCCGGTACCGCTCTTCTCCACGGGGGCCCAGGCGGCCGACCACGGACGTACCGACATCGACCGTCCCGGTTCCGACGCCGACCGCCTGATCGACAAGATCATCCGAACGCGGCGGGACGTACGTCTCGGCTGAGCACGGCCCACCGGCCGGCGCACCACACCGCGGTCCGCGCCGCCCGCGCTGTCGTCGGGCCCGGCGGCAGCCCAAGGCCCATCCGGCCTGCCGCACCTGGCAACCCGGTGCCCGCCAACACCCCACCCGGCGGGATCCCCGGACGCGTGCCGTGCGGCGGTCTCCGGCCCGCCGCACCTCCACCAGACCCAGCCGTGGCCGGCGGCGAGGGCGGTCGGAAGGCCTTGGCCGCTCCGCCGTCGCGGACCGCTCACACCGCCCACCCGGACGTACGGGACGGCCACCCGCGGCGGCGGCCGTCGCCCCAGTCGCTGCCGCCTCCCGCCTCGCCATCGCGCGGACAGACCGCCACCGGACCCGCGCGCCGCGCGCCGTCGCCCGCATCAATGACCGCCGCTGGCGTCCCTGCCCACTGCCGGGGCGGGCCGGCTGCCCCTGCTCCGGCTTCGCACCGCTGCGCCGCGACGGCTGGTACGTTCTTCCGGGTCGGGCGGCTGGTCGCCATCGGCGACCAGATCCTCTCCCGTACACCGGCTGACGGCCCCCTGCCTCCTGCCGGGCCGCCCGCATCACGCGGCGGCCCGGCCCCTCGCACCCCGGCCTCAGTTGCCGGACAGGGGCAAGGACGAGCCGTCATCGCGAGTCGTGCCCGGGCCGCCCACCCAGGCGGCTGGTCCCGTTCCCGCGTACCGCGGTCTCTCGCCCACCGGTCCCAAGCGCCCTGCCCACTGGCACGGTTCATGCCCTTGACCGGCGCAGCCGTGTGCCTACCGTGCTGCCCCGCACTCCGAACTCCCAGGTCTGGGTGCGGGGCGGCACCCCGTCGCCACGGTCACCCGGACGCGCCACCTGCACCGTCCCGCACGCCTCTTCGCCATGACACCTGGAGTCGCCATGCCCGCAACGCCCAGCAAGGCCCAGCAGGAAGCCATCGACCAAGCCCATGCCGATGGTGCCCTCCCCCCGTTCGTGATGCGCCGTACCGTGGAGGTCATGATCCGCAACGGATGGGCCTACCAGGGCACGCCGGTCTCCGGCCTGTACTTCCTCACCCCCGACGGTGAAGCCCTTCGCCGCCGGGAGCGGCCCCTGCAGGTGCCGGTCGAGATCCCGCGGACCACCGAGTTCCAGCGGAACGTCATCGAGCGGTGCGGGCCCGACGGCCGGCTTCCGGGGGACACCCCCACGCTCACCCGCCGGTCGATGGCCAAGAACGGCATGGCGCGGCACGACGGCCGCCGGGGCTGGTACTACCTCACCGAGATCGGCATGGGGCTGCGGCACGCGTCGAAGAGCCTGCGGGAGTCGGCGGCGCTGCCCGGTGTCGTCGGCCGTCTCGAAGAGGCACGGCCCGCGTTCCGAATGGCCGTCGGCACCCCGGTCACGGTGCGGTACGCCGGACAGGTCTGGGAGTCGGCTGTCGCGGGGCACTGCGACGAGACCGGACGGGTTCTGGTCACGTGGTCCGACCGGTGGGGCGCCCCCGTCGTCGAACCGATGGCGGTACCGCTGTGGGCCCTGCTGGAGCGGCAGCCGAACGGCGATGCCTCCGGCAAGACGAACAGCGACCTCCCACACTGCCCCTGACCTTCACCGGTGCCGCACCCGCTGCGGACGCCAGCTCCGACGTCCAAGGTCCCGGAACCGCAACGGCCCCGCTGCGCCGCGGCCCCGCCTACCCCGAGGACCACGGCATTGAGCGCGCCTTGTGGCTCCTCGGGCAGGCCCACGGCTATTTCCCGCTGGTGGCACGCTCACCGGCCCCGGCCGTCATCAGCACACACTGACCACCCCGACTGTGCCCCGTCGACCGCGACCGCCGGTCGACGGGGCACAGTCGTGTGCCAAAGTGCCTGCGCTCCCTTACCACGCCGCGCCCCGGAGGGCAGGGGCCGCTGTGCCCAGGTCCGCCGCCTCTCGCCCGGCCACCACCGCACCGCCGACTATCCGGCGCCCGGGCGGGGTTGACCGGCCCTGGGCCGCGTCTACGGTGTGTCCTGTTCCCGCCCGGCGGCCGTGACCGCTTCCCGGCCGTGCGGGCTTCCCCGGTGCCTCCCCACCACCACCACCACCACCCCGGTGGGTCGAGGCGCCCGTGCCGGCCCCGCATCCCCCCGGGCAGGGGCGGCACACCGACGGCCGGGACCCCGCACCCCTCGCAGGGTCCCGGCCGCCCACCAACCCGACGCCCCCGCGGAACAGCGGCCACGCCCTTCCCACTGATGACACCCGGGCAAGCGCGCAGGCCGTCACCCGGCCCGGCGCCGCACCACCTCACCGCGAGCGGCCCGGCCGGGCGGGAACGGGTCCGGTCCCGCCCGGGGGAGGGGTTGACCGGCCCGGCCACCACACCACCATGGCTGGCCAAGCAGCCGCCCGGCCGTGACACCCACCACCGGCGCGGCAGCGCCTCGCAGAACCGGCAGTGCGGCTCCCGCCGCAGAACAAGATGAGGAGTGATCTCCATGCTGGACGACTTCTGGGTCGGCATCGAGGAACAGCTTGAGGAGCTGAAGACGGCGAAGACGCGGACGACGTGATCCGCATCCTCGCATCCGAGGGTTGCGTCGGTGACGCGTTCTTCGACGGTGGTGGCGGCGACGCAACGGTGTGGGAGTGCCTGGCCGACGCCGGCTGGTCGTGGAGGTGGAGCGAGGCGGACTACTACTGGTGCATGCAGGCTTCCGACGGCTCGGCGGTCACCTACATCGAAGGCGACATCTACCGGGGCAACACCAAGTCCCCAACGCTGGAAGAGAAGTGACGAACTTCCTGCTCCACCGGGCCGGCGCGCATTTCCCCGCTGACATCCGCACACTGTCCAGGACGGCCGCTCTGATCGGCGTGCCCGCCTGAGCGCCCGGCCGCCGAACCCCCGGCGGCCGGGCACCGGCTGCACCACCCGAGCCCGGTGCGGCCGGTGCCCACCGCGGGCATGGCCGTCCGAGCCTGCCGCCGGCCGGGCCGACATCGACCGTCCCGGCCCCGAAACCGACCGCCTGATCGGCGAGATCATCCGCACGCGGCCGCCCCCGTCTCGGCCGGCGCCACCACTTACTCTCCCGTCCGGTGGCGCGCAGGGCTACCCCGTCAGCCGGTGTGACAGCCCCGTCGGTGCCCTACCACAGCCGCTCAGCCTCGGGCGGAACTGCCGGCGTGACAGCCCTGCCACGGTGCCGCGCAGCCTCCGGGCGTCGGCGGCCGCTCCCCCTCAGCCCTGGGCCGCCCACTCGCGTCCCGCGCCGCTGCTCCGGTTCCGACCGACCCGTCCGTAGCCCGGCCGACCCCACCAGCCGCGGTGCCGCGCGGCCTCCGCAGCGCCCGACCCCGGCCTCGGCGCCAGCCGAGTCGCGAGGACCACCACCACCCGTTCTACCCGAGCCTGCCCGGTGGCCCGCCCGCGCGGGCCGCTGCTGTGCCCCCGGGCCGGGAACGTCCCGCTGCCCGCCGAGTGCTCGCCGGTGCCTGCCGGTCCGGGAGCAGGGAGGGGACGGCCGGGCACGGGGCGGCGTCCGCGTCCGGCCTTCCGGTTCCCGGCCGGGCCGGGCCGGTTGATCGGCGGCCCACCGCGCCTACCTTCCAGGACATCGAGACCGGCCAGGCCTCGCCGGGGTGAGCGCGCACCGCCGCAGCCCCCGCCGCCCGCTCCCGCCCCACGAGCCGCAGCCACGGCCACGGCCGCCGGTCACCCACTCCAGGCCGGGAGCCCGCATGCCCACACCCACGCCCTTACCCGCTGCCGCACCTGCCGCTGCCCGCCCCGCCGCGTACGAGGACCTCCCGCTCTTCGCCCTCGACACCGACGGTCCCACCGCCACCACAGCCACTGTCCCCACACCGACGCACGAGGACCTGTTCGCCCTCGACGGCCCCGAACTCGTCGCCCTCCTCGACTCCCTCACCACCGCCCAACGCGACCAGCTCGCCGGACCCTGGCCCGCCCGCTGGCTCTACCCGCCCCAGCCCGGCGACCCGCCCCGCGGGGTGAACCTGTGCGCCGGCTGCGGCGGCGGTTGCGCCGGGCCGCGCCTGATCCTCGGCGTTCAGGCCGACATGGTGTGCGTCGAGTGGAACAAGAACGCGGCCGCCACCAGCACCGCGGCCGGATGCACCGTCATCCAACGCGACATCAAGACCCTCGACCCCCGCCACCCCACGCTGCGCTTCACCCGGCGCGTCACGTGCACGATGCCGTGCATCGACTGGACCCGCGCCGGCCGCGGACTCGGCCGCCGCCAGGAGAACCTGGACATCCTCCTCGACGCGATCGACGAGGCCGGCGCCCACCTCGGCAACGTGTGGGTCGACGGCTCCGAGATGTGCGACCACGACGACCCCGACGACTGCGAAGCTCACTGCTACGACCACATGATCGAGCCGTCCGGCATCACCATCACTGAACTGTGGTCCCTGGTCGACGACATGAGCGCCGACACCGCCGGACTCATGCTCGCCCCCGTCATCTGGATCCTGGGCCTGCGCTCCATCGGCGCCCCCATCGAGACCGTCGTCATCGAGCAGAGCTCGGCCCTGCCCGAAGACGTCCAGGAATACATCCAGACCGAACTGTGGACCGCCGGATGCAAGTCCGTGCACTGGCAGGACCTGGACGCCGCCGACTTCGGCTCCGCCAGCAACCGCAACCGCGCCATCATGTCCGCGCACTGGTACCGTCACCCCGGCCCCGTCGCCATCCCGCGGATCCGCACCAACGCCGCCCTCGCGCTCGGCTGGCCACCGGACACCCGTGTCAACACCCGCGGCCAACGCAAGACCAGCGGCGGCAACGCCTTCTCCCTCAACCGCACCATCCCCGCCGTCACCGGCAAGATCCGCGGCTGGTACTGCCAGGAGACCGGCCGCCGCTTCACCATCCCCGAAGTCTGCGCCTTGGTCGGCCTGCCCGCCGACTTCCCGGTCACCGGCTCCCGCACCAGCCAGTGCCAGCAACTCGGCGACATCTTCTCGCCCCTGGTCGCCGCCGCCGTCTGGGGCACCCTGCTGGGCCTGCCCTGGCTCGACATGCTCCGCACCTACCTCGCCCAGATCTACCCCACCGTCCACGCCCGAGCCGACCCAGCCGCCATCCTCTTCAACCCCGACCGCACCCACACGACCCCGGCCGTCACCGGCGCCGACATCGCGCGCCTGTTCGCCACCGGCGACTACCCGCGCTTCCGCATCCAGATCAACCAGCCGGCCACACCCTGACCACCGCCCCGCCCGGCCGCCGCCTCCACCGGTGGCCGGGCACCGCCATGCCTGCCCCGCCGCCGCGCCCGCCCCGCTTTCGGCCCGGTCACCGTTCCCGCTCCCGGCGGCCGCCGTGCCGGGCGGGCCGCCGACACAACTTCGCTCGCTTCCGTCCCGGGCTTGACCGGCGCTCTGCCGTCCCTACGGTGTGTCCTGTTCCCGCCCGGCGGCCGTGCCCACCGCGGCCGTGCGGGCATCCCCGGCGCCTCCCCGGACACCACACGGGTCGAGGCGCCCGTGCCGCCCCGCGCCCCTCCCACCCCCCAGGAGGAAGACGCGGGGCGGCACCCCCCGGCCCGGCGACGCCCGCCGCTACGCCCCGATCCGGCCCTGCGCCACCACCTCGGACACCTGGCCCATCACCGCGCCCCCGGCCGCCAGCCGATCCCGGCCCCGCCACACCGCCGTGCCCCGGTCGGCCCAGCCCGGCACGCCTGGCCACTCCCGTCCGCCAGCCCCGGACCGCCACGCACACACCTGCCCGGCCGCCCCTGCGGCAGCGCCCGGTGCCGGGCCGCTCCAGTGGGCCCGCCGCCGCGATGCTGCCGGGCCCGAGCCGGCCGCGGCCGCCACCTGAATGCCTCTGCCCGGCCCGCACATCCGTGCCCGCCGCCGTCCGGCATCCAGCAGGGCAATCCCCGGGCCCGGTCGCCCGCCGACCCCGGCCACCCGGCCAGAGCGTCCACAACAACACCTGACACAGCAGCAGTTGATCCGACCGCAGGCGTAGCTACCTTCATCCCCGCAGAGACCTCCCGGACCGGGCCCGCGCCGAACACCGCGCCCCCGCCCCCGCCCCGGGCCCGGCCCGCGCCACTCGGCGCCCGCCGCTCTCGCCCCAAACCTCCACCCCGCCACCCGGGAGCCTCGCCATGCCCGCACACCGCCGCCCCTCCCTGCTGCGCACCCTCCTACGCACCACCCCCCGGACCACCTTCACCCGCTACACCATGACCGCCCTGATGAACGTCACCACCAGCCCACACGGCTGGTCCGAGCGCCACTACGGCTTCCAACCCTGGCACCCCCTGGCTCAGGTACACGACCCCGCTCGCCTCGGCCACCCCCTGACCTTCACCATCGACGCCGCCGACCTGCCCGCCGCCGCCACCCGCGCCCGCGCCATCGCCACGGCCACCGCTGCCGACCTCCACGGCACCTGGTGGCCGCTCACGATGAGCCGGCTGACCACCGGCGACGTCATCGCCCTCACCACCGGCGGCACCACCGCCGTGACCCGCTACCTCGCGCTCGCCCCGCACAGCACCCTCACCACGCTCCCGTGTATCAACGACCCGATCCCGCTCACCCACCCGTTCAAACACCCCGCGCTCACGTTCTGACCGCCCACCCCGGTGCGCCCACACCCTCAGCGCGCCGCACCGGGACCAGCACCAGCCCAGTCCCGGCCGCCGCGCCGCTGCCGTCGAACCCACCCCGCACCACGCCACACAACCGCCAGCCCGGCCCCGCAGTGCCCCGAAGGAGAACCGCCCATGCGGCCCGCACCGTCCACACCCGCGTCCACGCCCTACTCCTGTACCAAGGGAGCCTGATCGTCACCCGACGCCCCGGCACCTGGAGCCTGGCCCTCGTCCGCTCCCGCGACCTGAGCTTGCCGTTTAACGTTCCAGCCGTGAGCGCGGGGACCGATCGGCCAGTGGGGTCTCCGCGCCAGTCGCCCAGTCGCCCGTGACATCCTGTGGCGGTGCTACTGACGAGCGACGAACGCAGTGTCGAGCTGCGGCCTGTGGGCTATCAGTTCTCCGCGACGAGCGGTGACTCCTACGACGACAACTGGCTCATCATCGGTGGCAGAGTGACGGCCCCCGACGGTCGTTGGTCCTTCAGCGATCCGGTCCTGCTGACCGACGAGGGGCGACGGTTGTCCCGTTGGTTGCGGGCTGCGGCTGGGGGAAGGGTCGCTGTGGCCCGGCCAGACAGGGAAGGCGGGTGGTCGCCGTCCTTGACGTTCATCGAACCGGTCCTGGCCTTCAGTCTGGCCGGTCGCACCGACGGGGCAGTGAGGGTCCGCGTCCATCTGTCGCTTGAGGCCTCGCCGCCGTGGCGGCCGGACACCGAGGGCGACCTGGCCCCGTATGAGGTGGAGATCGAGCTCACTGAGGCTGAGCTGCTGCGTGCAGCCGATGAATGGGACCGTGAGCTGCTGGCCTTCCCCGCCCGTTGACCGGCATCAGCCGGTGCGCCGGGGCTTGGTGCCCTTCTTGTGGTGAGCGGGTCTGGTGTACGCCTCGCCGGTGGCGAGGACCCGTCCCACGTCGTGACGGGTCGCCGAACGGCTGTTTCTCGAACCGAGCGGGCGCCCGGGGCTGGGCCGGGAGGGTTTCGGTGCTCGCGCTGGCGTTGGGCTCTGCACGTGGAGGTTCCTGAACCCCCGCCGCACCCGGGCCGGGGTCAGCTTGTTCGACTCGACCCGCTTCTCCCACGGCCGACGGAGGTCGGCGGCCAACGGGCGCGCGAGGCGGAGCTGCGTGTGGGCGACGATCACCAGCCATGTCCACCGGTCGGCCGCCTCCGAACTGCGAAGCCTCGGCTTCGTCCAGCCCAGCGTCTGCTTGAACAGGCGAAACGTGTGCTCGATGTCGAACCGCCGCAGGAACGACTGCCAGCAGCGATCGACATCAGCCGGGGTGGCTCCGGTGCCGGACCACCAGAGCCAGACCGGCTTGTTGACCCCGCCGCTGGGCAGCCTCTCGACGCTCAGCCGGATGACGGTGCCCTCGATGACCGGCAGCTCGTCGGCGTGGTCGAGCCAGGCCCCGCGCCGGGTGAGCCTGGGGTGGAGCCGGTCCCAGGCCCGGGCGGTGGCCTTGCCGTAGAGGCGGGTGTCGGTGACGGTCACCGCCTGCTCCTCTCCCCAGGTGTCGCTCTGGCCGAAGACGAACTCACCGCCGTGCTTGGGCGGCCGGCCCCCGGCCGGGTTGGCCAGGGCGAACTCCGCGCGGGTCGGTGCCGGGCGGCGCATCACCCGGTCCGATCGAAGCCGGCCCAGGATCTGCACCGGCAGACCGGCCAGCAGGTGGTGGATGCGCGGCGCGTCGTACCCGGCGTCCAGGACGACCAGGATCTCCGGGTCACCCTTGCGCCACTGACCGGCGGCAAGCAACCCCTCTACTACGTAACGGAGTTGGACGGCAGTGACGGCGGCGACGTCCGCGCCGGGCTCCAGTCGGGCCGTATCCAGGATCGCGGTCCAGGAGGTGCGGCCGGTCTCCAGTGCGGCCACGACCGAGTTGGGCCAGCCCGGGATCATCCGGTGCTCGTCCTTGCCTCGGCCGTACGTGTGGCAGAACGAGCGGTCCGGCGCGGTCGCGGCGTCCGGCCGCAGCCAGGGCGAGACGTCCACCGCCAGAACCAGTCGGCCATCGGCCGCCCGGGGAAGCGGCAGGCCCGCCAGCGTTCGCCGCAGGCGGCCGACGTCCAGGCGGCCCTTGTTCAGCGCGCCGTACATGGCACCGTGCCCGCGTCGGTGTTCCGGCGAGAGCGACAGGTCCACCAGCGTCTTCACCGGGCCGTCCGTGCACAGCAGCGCGTCGGCCAGTTCGAACAACGCGTCGCCGCGTCCGTCCAGGCAGTCGTAGAAGTCCGCCCGGAAGCATGACAGTTCCGCGAACGCTTCCCGTCGGGCATCGTTCTTCGTCACACTCATTCATCACGGCCTTCACGTTGATTCCTGTGCCTCGTCGCAGAGTTCAGGATCACGCGAAGGCCGCTCCGGCGTCCGGGGAACCCCCGTACGGGTGACGCTGTCGACCGATCGTTCGAGGCCGGATGTTAAACGGCAAGCTGAGTACCTGATGCTGTCGGGGATCTTGGAAACCGTGGGCTGGCAGCCGGTCAGTTCCGGTGTCCGCTGCAACGGTTTGACCAGGTCAGCAGGTTGGTAGA
>NZ_JBHYYB010000158.1:0-13953 GCF_042752535.1 Kitasatospora sp. NPDC059327
GGCGGGGGGGGCCCCCCGGCCCACCTCCGTCCGGGGGCGGGCTCCCGGGCCGCCCCCGCCCCGCGGCGGCGGCCCGGCGGCCGGCGCCCCCGGGCGCTCCCGCCCGGGTC
This sequence comes from Kitasatospora sp. NPDC059327, assembly GCF_042752535.1. Lineage (NCBI taxonomy): Bacteria > Bacillati > Actinomycetota > Actinomycetes > Kitasatosporales > Streptomycetaceae > Kitasatospora > Kitasatospora sp. NPDC059327. The sequence goes on from NZ_JBHYYB010000158.1 coordinate 111, forward strand.
CGCGTCACGCGGTCCGGCCGCGCCGGGCCGGTGCCGTCCGGTCAGCCCGCGCAGGACGGCAGTGCGGCGGTCTGCCCGCCGCGGACCTGCTCCAGCGACTTCAGCGCGCCGTCCAGCGTCTCCGCCTTGATCAGGGTCAGCCCGGCCGGGGTGTTCTTGCCGGCCTCGGCGCAGTTGGCGGCCGGGGTGAAGAAGTACTGGGCGCCGGCCTCCCGGGCCGCGATCAGCTTCATCGATATCCCGCCGATCGGCCCGACCGTGCCGGCGTCGTCGATGGTGCCGGTGCCCGCGACGAACCGGCCGCCGGTGAGGTCCTCCGGCGTCAACTTGTCGATGATGCCCAGCGAGAACATCAGGCCCGCGCTCGGACCGCCGACGTCCTGGAGGCCGATGTCGATCTGGAACGGGTAGGTGTGCCGGATCCCGGGCCTGATGCCGACCATCGCGGCGCCGGTGTCGGGGGACTTCACGGTCGGCACGGCGATGTCGGTACGGGCCGCCGCCGGGTCCGCCTTGTTCCCGTCCTTGATCATCGGCACCACGGTGAAGACGGCCGTCTCCCCGGGCTGGTGCTTGGTGACGGCCTTCGCCACGCCCTCCGCGTCGGTGACCGGGGTGCCGTCGACCGCGATGATCCGGTCGCCGGCGTGCAGCTTGCCCTCCGCCGGGGCTCCGGCCGTGACCGACTGGACGATCAGCTCGTTACCGACCGGGATGCCGAGCTGGGTCAGCGCCGCCGTCCGCGCGTGGTCCTCGGAGAGCGCGAACTCCTCGGCGTTCTGCCGCTTGGCGTCGGCGTCCGTCTGGCCCTTCGGGTAGACGTTGTCGTGCGGCACCACCAGCACGTCGTCCCGGAGCCAGCCGACCACCGCGTTGACCAGGCTGGGCTCGTACTTGGCGCCGGTGACCTGGACGGTGGTCATGTTGAGGTGCCCGCTCACCGGGTACGACTCGTGGCCGGTGATGGTGATCACCGGCGTGCCCGTCTTGTCCTGCACCCCGAGCGTGTTGTACGTCGGCCCCGGGCTCATCTCCGTGTACGGCACCTTCATCAACACCGACGCGCAGAGCAGCGCTATGAGCAGCAGGGTGGCGGCGAGCATCGTCGCAGAGCGGCGTGGCATGCCTCGACAGTACGGGACGCGGCCGACGGAACGCCCGCCGGGCTACCGGCCGGGGTCCTCGCCCGGACCGGTGCCGGTGGTGGTGCGTTCCATCGCGGCCATGAAGCGCCGGTGCTCGGCGAGGGAGGCGGGGTCACCGGTGGCCCTGGGGGCCCGCTGGGCCCAACCCGCCCACACGGCGGCGAGCAGTGCGGCGACTACCGGAATGATCAACCAGGCGAGCGCAGCCATATCAGTACTCCCAGCTCGTCGTGTCTATGAGCAGATTAACCACCCCGGCGGACAACGCGGGTGGCGCCGTCCGGGTTACGGCACGGCCGATCGGCTCACTGCCGGGGAGTATCCGGCGCACCGCCCGGGACCCGTTCGAGTGAGGGTCCGGCGCGCCTGCGCGGCGAGGACGTCCGAGTGGGTCAGCAGCCGCCGGCGCCGACCCACTCCTCCTCGCCGTCGGAGAACACCTGGTGCTTCCAGATCGGCACCTCGTGCTTGAGGTCGTCGATCAGCCGGCGGGCGGCGGCGAACGCCTCGCCCCGGTGGGCGCAGGAGACGGCGACGATGACGGCCTTGTCGGTGATCTCCAGCCGGCCGACCCGGTGCACCGCGGCGAGCGCCCGGACCGGGAACTCCGCGACGATCTTCTCCGCGATCCGGCGCATCTCCTGCTCGGCCGTGGGGTGGCAGCTGTACTCCAGCGCGGCGACCGACTTGCCGCCGTCGTGGTCCCGGACCGTACCGACGAAGACGGTGGTACCGCCGGCGGCGTCGTCGCCGACCGCCGCGTAGACCTCGTCGAGCGAGAGCGGGGTGTCGCGGACGGCGAGCAGGCGAATGGGGTCGTAATTCTCGGACATGACCCCATGATTCCCCATCCCGGGCGACTCCGGGCAAGAGGGTTCCGTATCACGATTGGGGAATTTCGCATCGTGAGAAACAGGGCCCCGCGCGGGCGCGCCAAGGCGCCCGGCAGGGCCGGCCGACGCCCGCGCCGACCGGTCCCGACGACCGCGGCCGGCGCGGGATCAGAAGCGGCGCCGCTTGCGCGCGCGCCGGACCAGCGCGGCCGTACCGACCAGCGCCACCGTCGCCCCGGCCGCGCCCAGACTGGTGGCGGCCTCCTTGCCGCCGAGCCGCCGCCCGGCCACCGCGTGCTTGCCCGCCACCTGCGCCAGCAGCTCCGCCAGCACCTGCTCGTTGGTGAACGTCGGACGCCAGCCCGCCTCGTGCAGCCGGCTGCCGGAGACCACCCACGGGTACATCGTGTACGCGAGGTCGCCGGCCGGGGCCGGGGTCAGCCCGAGCCGGTGCAGCCGGGCGGCGGTGCCCAGCGCCAGCGAGGCAGGCAGCTCCATCCGCCGGATGCCCGACAGCCGCTCGACGTCCTCCTGCTCCAGCCAGCCGTCGCAGCCGACCGTGACCTCGCCCTCGACCAGCCCGAGCGCCGCGTACTCCAGCGCCGCCGCCAGGTCGTCCACGTGACAGAACTGCCAGCACGGCCGGGACCCGGCCACCACCAGCAGCCGGGGCGCCTCGAAGTGCCGGGTCAGCACGGTGTCGACCCCCGGTCCGACCACCACGGCCGGCCGCAGCACGGTCACCTGCAGCCCGGGGTGGGCCCGCGGCGCCCGCCGGGCCAGCCGTTCGATCTCCAGCAGGTCCCCGACCAGCGAGGCCTCCTCGGTGGCCCGCAGCTCGGAGTCCTCGGCCAGCGGCACCTCGTTGTCGGCGAGCGCGCCGTAGACCATCGCGGAGGTGCAGAGCACCACCCGGTGCACCCCGGCCGCGGCGGCGGCGGTCAGCACGGTCTGCGCGCCGCGCACGTTGTAGGCGCTGCGAGCCCGCGGGTCGGACTCCATCCCGAGGTCCATCGCCAGGTGGACGACCACGTCCACGCCGGCCAGCCGCTCGGCGACCGCCGGGTCACGGACGTCCAGGACGCGCCACTGCACGCCCGGCACCTCGCCCCGCCGGTCGTCCACGGCGAGGACCTTCCGGACCCCCGGCGAGGCGACCAGCCGGGCGGCGACGCGCTCGCCGAGCACACCGGCCGCGCCGGTGACGGCCACGGTCAGCGGCCTTCCGCCGTAGGCTGGAGGCGGCGACGCCGTGATGTCCGGGGCGTCCTCTTCTCCGGTCAGCCCAGAGCGAACGTCCGAAGGCGGGGAACTCACCGGCCATCCTCCACGGTTAGCTTATGTGCGTACGTACGTGTGTCAGTACGTCCATCCTGCCCGAGGCGAAGGCCCGGCGGTGCACCCGGCGCGGTCCAGCCGCGCGGGAGCCGCCCACCGGCCGCGAGTCCCCCACTCCGCCGACCGCCCCGGGCGGACCGAAATTCCGCCACCACCCGCATGACGGCCGACCGGATCGAGGACCCCGTGAGCGACCTTCCCTTCGGATTCGGCGTTCCGCCAGAGGAGCCCGAGGACGGCAAGGCCAAGCCCGAGGACGGCAAGGGCCGGCCCGGCGACGAGCAGAAGAAGAAGGACCAGGGCGGCGCGGAGAGCGGCCCCCAGCCGTTCGGCTTCGGCGGGAACCCGTTCGGCGCGCTGTTCGGTATGGGCATGCCCGGCGCTCCCGGCGCCCCCGGGACTCCGGGCGGGCCGGGTGGCGGCGACAACCCGTTCGCCGCGATGTTCGGCGGCCTCAACCCCAACGACCTCGGCGCCGCCTTCCAGCAGCTCGGCCAGATGCTCTCCTTCGAGGGCGGCCCGGTGAACTGGGACCTCGCCAAGGACATCGCCCGGCAGACCGTCGTCGCCGAGCCCGTCGAGGGCAAGTCCAAGGACCGGTCGGTCGGCGCCTCCGAGCGCTCCGCCGTCGCCGAGGCCGTCCGGCTCGCCGACCTCTGGCTGGACGGCGCCACCGAGTTCCCCTCCGGGGCCGGCACCGCCGTCGCCTGGAGCCGGGCCGAGTGGATCGAGGCCACCCTGCCGGTCTGGAAGGACCTCGTCGACCCGGTCGCCGAGCGGGTCGGCACCGCCATGGGCGGCGTCCTGCCCGAGGAGATGCAGGCCATGGCGGGCCCGCTGATGGGCATGATGCGCTCGATGGGCGGCGCCATGTTCGGCAGCCAGATCGGCCAGGCGCTCGGCGCGCTCGCCGCCGAGGTGGTCGGCTCCACCGACGTCGGCCTGCCGCTCGCCCCGGCCGGCAAGGCCGCCCTGCTGCCGCAGAACATCGCCGAGTTCGGTGAGGGCCTGAACGTGCCCGCCGACGAGGTCCGGCTCTACCTCGCCCTGCGCGAAGCCGCCCACCAGCGCCTCTTCGCCCATGTGCCGTGGCTGCGCGCCCACCTGTTCGGCGCCGTCGAGGCCTACGCGCGCGGCATCAAGGTCGACACCTCCCGGATGGAGGAGCTCGTCGGCCAGCTCGACCCGAGCAACCCCGAGGCGCTCCAGGAGGCGCTGGCCGGCGGCCTGCTCCAGCCCGAGGACACCCCCGAGCAGAAGGCCGCGCTCGCCCGTCTGGAGACGGCGCTGGCGCTGGTCGAGGGCTGGGTCGACGCCGTCGTGCACGCCGCCGCCGAGCCGCACCTGCCGCAGGCCGGCGCGCTGCGCGAGACCGTCCGCCGCCGCCGCGCGGCCGGCGGCCCCGCCGAGCAGACCTTCGCCACCCTGGTGGGCCTGGAGCTGCGCCCGCGCCGGCTGCGCGACGCCGCCCGGCTCTGGGCGCTGCTCGCCGACGCCCGGGGCGTCGAGGGCCGCGACGACCTCTGGCAGCACCCCGACATGCTCCCCACCGCCGCCGACCTGGACGACCCGGACGCCTTCGTGCACCGGGGCAGCGCCGACGGCCTGGAGGGCGGTCTCGACTTCGACGCGATCGACAAGCTGCTCGGCGAGGCCGCAGCGGGCGGGGCGGCCGCGAAGCCCGGCCCGGAGAAGCCCGCGCCGGAGCAGCCCGCCTCCGAGAAGCCCGCCTCCGAGAAGAAGGACCAGGACGAGGACGGAAAGGGCGAGCCCACCGCATGACACCGATCGAGCCGGGCGCGTCCGCCCTGCACGCGGACGCCGTCCGCGCCCTGAGCGGCTGGCGGCCCGCCGACCGGGACCAGGAGGAGCTGCGCCGCGCCTACCTGGACCATCTGGCCGGGCAGCCCGAGGGCCTGTTCCGCTCCTGCCTGCCGGCCCACATCACGGCCAGCGCGGCCGTGATCGACCCGGCCGCCGGGCGGGTACTGCTCACCCTGCACCCCAAGGTCGGCCGCTGGCTCCAGATGGGCGGCCACTGCGAGCCGGGTGACCGCGACCTGGCCTCCGCCGCGCTGCGCGAGGCCACCGAGGAGTCGGGCATCCCGGACCTCGTCCTGCTGGCCGCCGACGGGCTGCCGGCCCCGGCCAAGCTGGACCGGCACCAGGTCCGCTGCACCGGCAAGGACCGGCCGGAGAACACCCACCTGGACGTCCAGTACATCGCGGTGGCCCCGCCGGGCGCGCAGGCCCTGATCAGCGAGGAGTCGCTGGACCTGCGCTGGTTCGACTTCGACCGGCTGCCCGAGCTGACCGACGACTCGGTGCGCGACCTGGTGGCGCGCGCCCGGGAGCTGACCGGCTGAAGCGCGCTGCCTGTGAGGGGCGCGGACCACTGTGGCCCGCGCCCCTCACCGCCGCCTCAGCCGTGGGGCCGCCCGCTCCGGTCAGCCGCAGGAGCCGGCCGGGTCGGCCTCCGGCGGGCCCGCGTGCCGGGCGCCCGGGATGTGCGGCAACCGGGCCGCCGAGACGACGCCCTCCAGGTAGCCGCGCGCCCGCTCCGTCCGCGGGTACGCCTCCAGCAGGGCCCAGAACGCGGGTCCGTGGTCCGGCACCAGCAGGTGGGCCAGCTCGTGCAGCAGCACGTAGTCGACCACGTACTCCGGCATGCCCTGCAGCCGGTGCGAGAGCCGGATCGTCCGCTCGCTGGGGGTGCAGGAGCCCCAGCGAGAGTTCTGGTTGGTGACCCAGCGGACCTGGACCGGCCGGGCGCGGTCGCCCAGGTAGGCGGCGGACAGCTCACGCGCCCGGGCCGCCAGCGCGTCGTCGCCGAGCACCCGGCGGCTCTCCTGGGCGGCGAGCTTCTCCAGCATCTGCGCGACCCAGCGCTGCTCCTCGGCGTGCGACATCCGGGCCGGGATCAGCACGACCGTGCGGTCGCCCTCACGGTAGGCCGAGACGGTGCGACTGCGCCGGGCACTGCGGCGGACCTCCACCCGGGAGCGGTCGAACGGCAGCTCGACGTGCTTCTCGGGCGGTGGAGTGGGCTGCGGCGGCGCCGAGCCGGGCTGTTGATCCGGGCGCCCGCGCGTGCTCGGCGTCGCGACCTGAGACCCGGACGCTGCACGGGCACGCCGACGCGACGCCGGGGGATGGGAGTCCCGTTCGGCTGCCATGGCACACGACGTTACCCGGTACCGCTGACAGAAGTCCGCTGCCATGGCCGAAATCTTTCGTGGAGTGATCGGGAACGAAAGGCCGACGGAAGGTGTCCGGAATCCGACCTCGGGCCGGACGAGAAGTTATCCCCAGGGTGTGCGAACGGATCATTCGATCATGTGCCCGTCCCTGTGGACAACGCGGAGCACGCGGTCGCGCCGATCGGGCAGGCTGGCATCGGCCGTCCGGAAACGATCGGAAGGAAGACCGCCGTGCTCCTCCAGCTGAAGCCCGCCCTCTCCCGCAGCTGGCGGGACTCCGAGACCCTGCAGTTCGGCACCGTCCGCCGGTACGCCGGGGTCCTCGAACGCGCCGACCGGGCCCGCTGCGACTTCCTCGGCCTGCTCGACGGGACGCGGGACCGGCCCGCGCTGCTGGACGCCGGGGAGCGGGCCGGCCTCGGGCGCGAACCGACCGGCGCCCTGCTGGACGAACTGGAGCTGGCCGGGCTGCTCGACGACGCCGACGCCGCGGGCGGCGCGCTGGCCCGCTTCCCGCAGCCGCTCCGGGAGCTGCTCGGCCCAGACCTCGCCTCACTCTCCCTGGTCCACTCCGGCCCCGGCGCCGGCCCCGCTGTGCTGGCCCGCCGCGCCGACCGCCGGATCGAGGTGCGCGGCGCCGGCCGGATCGGGGTCGCGCTCGCCGCCGTCCTGGCGGCGGGCGGCACGGGGGCGGTCACGGTGACCGACAGCGGCCGGGTCCGGCCGGAGGACTGCTCCCCCGCCGGTCTGCCGCCCGGGGAGGTCGGCCGGCTGCGGTCCACCGCCGCCCGCGAGGCCGTCCGCCGGGCCTCGGCCCGCCGCCCCGCGCCGGACACCCGGCGCCGGCCGGACCAGGACCCCGACCTGGTGGTGCTGGCCCCCCGGGACGGCAGCGGCGCCTTCGCCGGCGGCGCGGCCGAGGCCAGGGAGCTGCTCCGGGCCGGGGTGCCGCACCTCTACGTCGGGGTGGTGGAGGAGTTCGGGGTGGTCGGGCCGCTCGTCCTCCCGGGGGTCTCGGCCTGTGGCCACTGCCTGGTCCTGGCCCGCGAGGACGAGGACCCGGCCTGGCCGCGGATCCTGGCCCAGCTCGCCGACGAAGGCCCCGGCCGGGCCCGCACCCCCGCCTGCGACACCGGCCTGGCGACGGCGGTGGCGGGCCTCGCCGCGCTGCACGCCCAGGTCTACCTGGACGGCGGCCGCCCGCCGAGCCTCGACGGCTGGTGCGAGCTCTCCGCCGTCGACGGCATGCCCCGCCGGCTGCGGCTGAGAGGCCACCCCGACTGCGGCTGTCTCTGGCAACCGCGGTCGCCGGGCTGAGCGCGCCGCGCGGCCGCGCCGGACCGCCGTGCGACAGGTGGGAAAAGGGTGCCGAGACCGGGGCGGCGAACGGGCACAATGGCGTAGTGATGGTCGGCCCCCGGTCGTGGGGTGCCGGGGGCGTGTGGATGGGAGGCCCGGGTGAGCGATCTACCGCGCAAGGCAATGACCCGCACGGCACGGCTCGCCGCCCTGCCGCTGGGAATCGCCGGCCGGGCCACCCTCGGGTTGGGGAAGCGGATCGGCGGGCGGTCGGCCGAGGTGGTGACGGCCGAGCTCCAGCAGGCCACCGCCGACCAGCTCTTCAAGGTCCTGGGCGAGCTCAAGGGCGGGGCGATGAAGTTCGGGCAGGTGCTGTCCGTCTTCGAGGCCGCGCTGCCCGAAGAGGTCGCCGGGCCCTACCGGGCGGCACTGACCAAGCTGCAGGACGCCGCCCCGCCGATGCCCGCCGCCAAGGTGCACACGGCGCTCGTCGAACGGCTCGGCGAGAACTGGCGGGAGCTGTTCCAGGAGTTCGACGACCGGCCGGCCGCCGCCGCCTCGATCGGCCAGGTGCACCGGGCCGTCTGGCACGACGGCCGCCAGGTGGCCGTCAAGGTCCAGTACCCGGGCGCCGGGGACGCGCTGCTGGCGGACCTCTCCCAGCTGAGCAGGGTGGCCTGGCTGCTCGGTCCGCTGATCCCCGGCCTCGACATCAAGCCGCTGATCACCGAGTTGCGCGAGCGGGTCGCGGAGGAGCTGGACTACGAGCTGGAGGCGCAGGCCCAGCGCCGGCACGCCGAGGAGTTCGCGGGCGATCCGGACATCCTGGTGCCCGGCGTGGTCGCGCAGGCCGACCAGGTGCTGGTCACCGAGTGGATGGACGGCACCCCGCTGGCCGAGGTGATCACGGGCGGTACCCAGGAGGAGCGCGACCGGGCCGGGCACCTGCTGGCCCGCTTCCTGTTCGCCGGCCCGTCCCGAACCGGTCTGCTGCACGCCGACCCGCACCCGGGCAACTTCCGGCTGCTCAAGGACGACGGGCCGGTGGCCGGCTGGCGGCTCGGGGTACTGGACTTCGGCACCGTCGACCGGCTGCCGGGCGGGCTGCCCGCGCCGATCGGGGCGTCGCTGCGGATGGCGCTGGCCGGCGACGCCGCGGGCGTCCTGGACATGCTGCGCGAGGAGGGCTTCGTCAAGCCCTCGATCGAGCTGGACCCGGACGCGGTGCTGGACTACCTGGTGCCGATCATCGAGCCGGCCGCGGTGGACTCCTTCCACTTCACCCGGGCCTGGATGCGGGCCCAGGCCGCGCGGATCGCCGATCCGCGGTCGCCCGCCTACAACCTGGGCAAGCAGCTCAACCTGCCGCCGGCGTACCTGCTGATCCACCGGGTGACGCTGAGTACCATCGGGGTGCTCTGCCAGCTGGGCGCCAACGCCCCCATGCGGGCGGAGATGCTGCGCTGGCTCCCGGAGTTCGAGGAGCGTCCGCCCGCCCCGCCCAGGAGTCGGACAGCCGCGAAGCGGCCCTGACGGGCCCGGCAACGACCGCAGGCCGCTCCCCGGTACGGGGGGCGGCCTGCGGCACGACGGGGGTGAATCCGGACCGGCGCGCTTACATCAACGCGACGGCGAGGGCCTTGCGGGCCCGCAGCGAGGCCCGCTCGGCCTTCAGCTTGAGCCGGCGGGCCCGGGCGACCCGGGTGACGAGCCGTTCGTGCTCGGCCTCCTGCAAGCGGTCTTGCATATGGGCACGGGCCAGGGATTCGTGGAGGAGTTGCATTTCGAGGGTCCTGTTCTGGATCTGAAGTTCGGTGGTCTGCTCGGCGCGGACGGTCGGGTCAATGGCGGCGGCGGTCATGTCGTGGTCCTGCTCGTGGTGCGACGTGGGGAAGTGGACGGTGCGGGCTGCGTCGGCCTTGGCGGCGGCGATTCGCACGGAGCGGCGAAGGGCGCTGTCCAGCGGGGGCTGCTCTCCCCGGCGGACGGCCTTGGCTCCGAGCGCGGGGTTCACGCCGCGACCTCGGTCTTGCGCGGACGGCCACGCGGCCGCTTGCGGGCCACGACCACACCCTGGACGAAGAGCTCGCCACCCCAGACGCCCCACGGCTCACGCCGCTCCAGCGCGCCGGTCAGACAGGCGTCCTTGACCGGGCAGGTACCACAGAGGGACTTCGCGTACTCGACGTCGGCGGGCGTCTCGGCGAAGAAGACCTCCGGGTCGAAGGCGCGGCACGGGATGGGGAGACCGAGCGCCTCGGCCTGGTCGATGGTGGTGATCTGCATCAGGGAAACCTCCGGAGGGTCGGCCTGGTCGGCCGGGGTGATCTGGCTTGTCTGCGGTACGGACGGGATGGGCGGTGTGATGACCGTGGACACTGTGGGCGTCTTCCTCGTCTTTTCAGTGGGTCCGGCTCAGCTGACTGGTGGGGCTGGGCCGGAGGCCCCGGGGGGGCTGGGTGGTCTTGCGTACCGGACAAAACAGAAGGGCCGCGGATCCCGGTGTGACGGGTTCCGCGGCCCTGGAGGTGCCGACCTGAGACTTCCTCAGGTTCGCTCTCTCCAGGGTTCAGGCCCGCGGAAGGCCCGCATCCGGACGGCCGTGGCGCCGGTAAAGGCGGCCATGGCCTGCTTGTTGATCTGCTGCTCGTTCTGCTTCTGGGCGTTTCCGGCACCGATGACCCGCGCATAGCCGCCATGCATGGCGGCGGCTACGGCCGCCTTCGGTGCCTGGGTCGGTCGCTCGTCGCGCGGGGAGCGCGACGTGCTCACGGAGGCCCAGCCACGGGACAGACCGGTCTCGACAGAGGTGCCGTCAATACCGCCCGTGATATCCGCGCCGCAGAGGCCAGTGTGTCCAAGACCACTGACAACGGGGACGACGGGAGCGGGAACGACGGAGGCACCGATGACTTCGAGACCCAGACCGGTTCCGCCCAGCTCGGCGAGAGCCCTCAGGCGGGCGGCACGCAGGGAAGCGACGACGACGGTCTGGCCAGTCAGTTTGGTGATCATGATGGTTTCCACTGTCTTCGCCTCCTCTCGGCGTCTCGCGGGGCCTGGTCTCCCGGGCTCCGAACTGTTCGGATGTCTGTCTCGGTGGTGCGGGTGGAGCGGAGAAGCTGTCGGGCCCAGGGGGACATGGCACAGGCGTCACCCCGTGCGTTCGCGTCCCCTTGACCGCTCCGGCAGGCTATTGCGCTCCCGGTACGGCGCGCAAACTATTTTTACGGCGAGTTTCCCGACGGGTTCCGAAGTACCCCGGGGCACCGACTCCGGGCGCCCCGGAGACCGCCCGGGACCGGCTCAGGCCGGTTCGCCCGGATCGCCGTCCTCGACGTCGACCGGATCCTCCGCAGGCTCCTCCCCCGCACACAACGAGAGCACGGCGGCCCCGTACTTGTCCAGCTTCATGGCACCGACCCCCGAGATGACCGCCAGGTCCTGCCTGGTCGCCGGGACGTCCTCGGCGATCGCCATCAGCGTCGCGTCGGTGAACACCACGTAGGCCGGGGCACCCTGCTTCTTCGCCTGACCGGCCCGCCACTCGCGCAGCCGCTCGTACAGCGCCTCGTCCATCGTGGAGGGGCAGCTCTCGCAGCGGCGCAGCTTGCGCTCGACCGCCTCGGTGAGCACCCGCTCGCAGACCCGGCAGCGGACCGGGCCGCGGGGCGCCCGGCGCCCGGCGGCGCGCTCACCGGGCTCGACCCCGCCGCGCCCGCCCCGGCCTCCGGCGCGCGCGCCCGGTGCGCCGGAGCCCGGCCGCAGTCCGTCCAGGAACCGGGTCGGCTTGCGGCTGGCCCGGCCCCCCGGGGCGCGGGAGAGCGACCAGGAGAGCGAGAGGTGCTTGCGGGCCCGGGTGACGCCGACGTAGAGCAGCCGGCGCTCCTCCTCGACCTGCTCGTCCGTCTTGGCGTAGATGATCGGCATGGTGCCCTCGGTGAGGCCGACCAGGAAGACGGCGTCCCACTCCAGGCCCTTGGCGGCGTGCAGCGAGGCCAGGGTGACGCCCTCCACGGCGGGCGCGTGCTGGGCCGCGGCCCGGCCGTCCAGCTCGGCGACGTACGCGGCCAGGTCGGCCGGTTCGCCGGCCGCCGTGCGGGTCCGCTCGAAGTCCTCGGCGAGCCGGACCAGCGCGGCCAGCGACTCCCAGCGCTCGCGCACCGCGCCGGAGCCGGCCGGCGGTTCGGCCGTGAAGCCCCGGGTCGCCAGCACGGCGCGCACCTGGGGGGCGAGGCCGGGGGTGCCGTCGGTGAGCGGGTCGGAGGCGGCCCGGGCGGCGCCGCGCAGCAGCACCCCGGCGTCCCGGACCTCGGGCCGCTCGAAGAACCGCTCGGCGCCCTTGAGCTGGTAGGAGACGCCGAGGTCGGCGAGCGCCTGCTCGTAGACCTCGGACTGGCCGTTGGTGCGGAACAGCACGGCGACCTCGCTGGCCCGCACCCCGGCCGCCAGCAGCTCCTGGATCCGGCGGGCCGTGGTCTCGGCCTCGGTCGGCTCGTCCTCGTACTCGGTGTAGACCGGCTCGGGGCCGGCCTCGCGCTGCGAGATCAGCTCCAGCCGGTGCCGGGCGGCCTCGCCGCGGGCCTGGGCGAGCAGCCCGTTGGCGAGGTGGACGACCTGCGGGGTGGAGCGGTAGTCGCGGACCAGCTTGACCACCGTCGCCTCGGGGTGGCGGGTGCGGAAGTTCAGCAGGTAGTCGGGGGTGGCGCCGGTGAACGAGTAGATGGTCTGGCTGGCGTCGCCGACCACGCACAGGCTGCCGGCGGCGGAGCCGGTCCACTGGTCGAGCAGCCGCTGCTGGAGCGGCGAGACGTCCTGGTACTCGTCGACGGTGAAGTGCCGGTACTGGGACCGGACCTGGTCGGCGATGTCCGGGCGGTCCTCCAGGATCGCGGCGGTCAGCAGCAGCACGTCCTCGAAGTCGATGACGCCGCGCCGGCTCTTGGTCTCCTCGTACACCCGGTACACCTGGGCGGTCTCGGCCGGGTCGCGCGGGGCCTCGCGGCTCGACTTCTGCACCGCGGCCGGGTAGTCGTCCGGGCCGATCTGGGAGACCTTGGCCCACTCGATCTCGGCGGTGAGGTCGCGCAGCTCGGTGCGCTGGACCCGCAGCCCGCAGCGCGCGGCGGACTCGGCGACCAGCTGGACCTTGCGCTCCACCAGCTGCGGCACCGGGCCGCCGACGGCGCGCGGCCAGAAGTACTGGAGCTGGCGCAGCGCGGCGGAGTGGAAGGTCCGGGCCTGGACGCCCTCGGCGCCGAGCTGGCGCAGCCGGCCGCGCATCTCGCCCGCCGCGCGGGCGGTGAAGGTGACGGCGAGGACCTGCGCGGGCTGGTAGACCCCGCTGCGCACGCCGTAGGCGATCCGGTGGGTGATGGCACGCGTCTTGCCGGTGCCGGCGCCGGCGAGCACGCAGACCGGCCCCTGCAGGGCGGTCGCGACGGCCCGCTGCTCGGGGTCGAGCCCGGCGAGCACCGCGTCGGGGCCGGACGCGGCGCGATAGTCGTCGAACGGGCTGCCGCTCAAGAGGTCTTCCTGCATGCGTTCCATCCTCTCAGCCCGGTGGGACAACCGGGGCGGGCTTGTCCACAGGGCCGGTGCGATCGCAGGATGAACGGTGCGCGCTCGGGCGTGCGAGGTCGATCTCACGCCGGGCGCACGCGGAATGACCGATGCGTGACGGACGTTCCCCTCTCAGACCGCACGCCCTCTTCCCGAAGGAGCCCCTCGATGTCCGGCAGCGTGACGATGTACAGCACGACCTGGTGTGGGTACTGCAACCGACTCAAGAGCCAGCTGACCCGTGAAGGCATCGGCTACACCGAGATCAACATCGAGGAGGACCCGAACTCGGCGTCCTTCGTCGAGTCCGTCAACGACGGCAACCAGATCGTGCCGACCGTCCTGGTGACGCCGGAGCGCGGCGGCGAGCAGATCGTGATGACCAACCCGAGCCTGATGCAGGTCAAGAAGGCCCTGGCGGCCTGATCCGCGGTGGACCCGGCCCGGGCCGGCGCGCCTCAGGGGG
>NZ_JBHYYB010000159.1:0-13878 GCF_042752535.1 Kitasatospora sp. NPDC059327
CCGCCGCGAACGGAGCGATCTTCGCCTCGGCCAGCGAACGCACCGCCTCACGCAGCATCCCGTGCTCCTCGGAGACCCGGAAGAGATCGAAGTCCGCCGCCCCTGCGCTGCCCGCCATGATGCCCGCCTCGCCGCTCAGTTGTTAGTTACCGTTAAGTAGATCCTAGGGCTCCGACCTGCGGCTGCCTAGGTTCAGGAGACGTCGGCCCCCAGGGTGTCGCCGGCCCGGTGCTCCTGGAAGTACTGCGGCATCCGGTCGTTGCGCATCGCCTCCCAGAGCTGCGCGGCGGGCCGCTCGTCCAGCAGGACGACGCTCTGGCCGTCCCGGGTGTCGAAGCCGCCGAACGGCGCGTTCATGAAGCGGACGTCGTCGGCGCGCAACGAGCGCAGGCTCCAGGCGAGCTGGAAGAGGTCGGTGTTGGAGAGCCGGTCGTCCACACTGACCACCTCGCCGACCGACCGCAGCAGCCCGCCGAGGCGGGAGGGGCTGGTGAGGGTGCCGGAGTCCATGATCCGGAGCATCAGCGCGCGCAGGAAGTTCTGCTGCCGCTTGGTGCGGTCGAGGTCCCCGCCGGGCAGCCCGTAGCGCTCACGGACGTACAGCAGCGCCTGTGCGCCGTCCATGTGATGGGTGCCCGCCTCCCAGGCGCGGGCCTCGCCGACGGCCTCGATGGTGCGCGGGACGGTGATGTCCACCCCGCCGACGGCGTCGGTCAGGGCGCGGAAGCCGTTCCAGTCGACCACGGCCAGGTGGTCGATCCGGATGCCGGTGAGGTTCTGCACGGTCTCGGTCATCAGCGCCGGGCCGCCCCAGGAGTACGCGGCGTTCAGCTTGGCCCGGCCGTGCCCCGGGACGTCCACCCAGGTGTCGCGGGGCAGCGAGACCAGCGAGGCACCGCGGCGGTCGTCCGAGAGGTGCAGCAGCATCATGGTGTCGCTGCGGGCCGCGCCCTCCTGCCAGACCGGGCCCTCGGCCCTGCTGCCGGTGGTCGGGACGTCCGAGCGGGCGTCCAGGCCGACCAGCAGCAGGTTGAGCCCGCTCCCGGGGACGGGCTTCGGCTGGGCGGACTGCGGCGCGGTCGGGAAGGCGTCCGGGATCCGGGTGACGGAGGAGGCGTAGTGCTCGACCGTCCAGAACAGGGCGCCTCCCGCGCCGAGGGCCAGCACCAGCAGGACGGAGAGCGTCCAGAGCAGGACGCGGCGGGTGCGACGGCGGCGGGCGGGCGGTTCGGGCCCGGCCTCCGGGCCGGCGCCCTCCGCGCCCTCGCGCGGCTCGAAGAGGCTGAGCCCCGCCGCCGGGGGCCCCTCCGCGCGGCCGGCCGCGGTCCCGTCGGCGGCCGGGGCGCCGTCGTTCGCGTGGGGCGGCCCGTCGGCGGCCGCGGGTTCGTCGTTCGCGTGGGGCGGCCCGTCGTTCGTGCGGGGTGGCTCGTCCGACCGCGGTTCGTCCGTGCTCTCGGGCTTCGGATCCATGCGCGCATTGTGCCGCCGGTCACAGCGACCGCGTAGGGGTTCCGCCGGATCGCGCCCCGCGCACGCCCAGGGCCTGCCCCCGCACCCCGCCCCCGGAGGACCGCCCGAACGGGACGGCCTGGGCCGGGCCGGTACGGGCGGATAGCATCGGTCCTCGCAGGTCCTGCCCGTCCCACGGCAGTCCAGGTCGAGATTCCGCAAAGGGGAACCAGTGACCCTCCGCATCTCCGTGATCGGCACCGGCTATCTCGGCGCCACGCACGCCGCCGCCATGGCGGAGTTCGGCTTCGAGGTGCTGGGTCTGGACATCGACCCGGAGAAGATCGCCACGCTGACCGCCGGCCGGGTCCCGATGTACGAGCCGGGCCTGTCCGAGCTCCTGCTCAAGCACGTGGCGGGTCACGAGGGTTCGACCGGCCGGCTGCGCTTCACCACCTCCGTCCAGGAGGCCGCGGAGTTCGGCGACGTCCACTTCGTCTGCGTCAACACCCCGCAGCGCAAGGGCGAGTTCGCCGCCGACATGTCCTACGTAGACGCCGCGATCGACGGGCTCGCGCCGTATCTGACCCGCCCGGTGCTGGTGGTCGGCAAGTCGACCGTGCCGGTCGGGTCCGCGAACCGGCTGGCCGAGCGGCTGGCCGCGCTGGCGCCGGTCGGTGAGGGCGCCGAGCTCGCCTGGAACCCGGAGTTCCTGCGCGAGGGCTTCGCCGTCCAGGACACCCTGCGGCCGGACCGGATCGTGGTCGGCTCCCGCAGCGAGCGCGCCGAGCGGGTGCTGCGCGAGGTGTACGCCGACCCGATCGCGGCCGGGGTGCCGTTCGTGGTCACCGACTACGCGACCGCCGAGCTGGTCAAGGCCGCCGCCAACTCCTTCCTGGCCACCAAGATCTCGTTCATCAACGCGATGTCCGAGGTCTGCGAGGCCGCCGGCGCCGATGTCACCCTGCTCGCCACGGCGCTCGGCTACGACGAGCGGATCGGCCGCAAGTTCCTCAACGCCGGCATCGGCTTCGGCGGCGGCTGCCTGCCCAAGGACATCCGCGCCTTCATGGCCCGGGCCGGGGAGTTGGGCGCCGACCAGGCGCTGACCTTCCTGCGCGAGGTCGACTCGATCAACATGCGCCGCCGCTCCCGGATGGTCGAGCTGGCCCGCGAGCAGTGCGGCGGCGGCTTCCTCGGCCGCCGGGTCGCCGTCCTGGGCGCCGCCTTCAAGCCGAACTCGGACGACATCCGGGACTCCCCCGCGCTCAATGTCGCGGCCCAGATCCAGCTCCAGGGCGCGCAGGTGACGGTGTACGACCCGAAGGCGATGGACAACGCCCGCAAGATGTTCCCCGGCCTGGCCTACGCCGAGTCCCCGCTGGAGGCCGCCGAGGGCGCGCACGTGGTGCTGCACCTGACCGAGTGGCAGGAGTTCCGCGACCTGGACCCGGCCGAACTGGGCCGGGTGGTCGCCGAACGGCGGTTGCTGGACGGCCGCAACGCCCTGGACGCCGCCGCCTGGCGGGCGGCCGGCTGGACGTACCGGGCGCTCGGCCGCCCGAGCTGACGCGGGACGCCTCGGGGCCCGCCGGTCGTCGGACGGCCGGCGGGCCCCGTTCGCGCTAGGCCCGGTCCGCCAGACCCAGCCGCGGGATCTCGATGGCGGGGCACTTGTCCATCACCATCGCGAGACCGGCCGCGCGGGCCCGCCCGTACGCGGCCTCGTCCACCACGCCGAGCTGGAACCAGACGGCCTTCGCGCCGATGACCACGGCCTCGTCGGCCACCGCGCCGGCGAGGTCGGACCGGACGAAGGCGTCGACCACGTCGACCTCGAACGGGATGTCCGCCAGGGACGCGTACCCCTTCTCCCCGTGGACCGTCTCGGCCTTCGGGTGCACGGGCACGATCCGCTTGCCGAAGCGCTGCAGCACCTCGGCCACACCGTGGGCGGCGCGGAGCCGGTTGGACGAGAGCCCGACGACGGCCCAGGTGTCGCCCAGCTCGGTAAGGATCTCGCGGACCGTCTCCGGGTCGCCGTACATGCCCTGCCTCCTCGCAGCCGCGGACTCGTCACTGGCAGCGCCTCCGCCCGCCCGGCCATTCCCGGGGCGGGCCGGCGCCCGGCTCAGCCGTCCAGCCCGGCGATGGTGGCGATGGACGGGCGGCGGGTGGTCCGCAGGTCGCGCGCCACCGCTTCGGCGTCGCGCAGCACGCGCACCGCGTTGTGCCAGGTGAGCTTCCCGAGGTCGGCCGGCGACCAGCCGCGGCCCAGCAGCTCGGCGATCAGGTTGGGGTAGCCGGCCACGTCGTCCAGCCCGGCCGGGAGGAAGGCGGTGCCGTCGAAGTCGCCGCCGATCCCGATGTGGTCGATGCCGGCCACCTCGCGCATGTGGTCGAGGTGGTCCGCGACGGTGGCCGGGGTGGCGACCGGGCGCGGGGAGGCCTCCTCGAAGGCCCGCTGGCAGGCCATCCCGGCCGGGGTGGTGTCCAGGTGGTCGAAGCCGTGCGCGCGCATGTTCTCGTCGGCGGCGACGGTCCACTCGATGGCGGCGGGCAGGATGAACTTGGGCACGAAGGTGGCCATCGCGACCCCGCCGTTGGCCGCCAGCCGGCCGAGCACGTCGTCCGGGACGTTGCGCGGGTGGTCGCAGACGGCGCGCGCGGAGGAGTGCGAGAAGAGCACCGGCGCCTCGCTGACCCGCAGCGCGTCGCGCATGGTGTCGGCGGAGACGTGCGAGAGGTCGACCAGCATGCCGAGCCGGTTCATCTCCCGGACGACCTCCTCGCCGAACCGGGTCAGGCCCCGGGCCGCCGGCTTGTCGGTGGCGGAGTCGGCCCACGGGGTGTTGTCGTTGTGGGTGAGCGTCATGTACCGGACGCCCAGTTCGTACAGGGCGCGCAGGGTGGCGAGCGAGCAGTCGATGGAGTGGCCGCCCTCGGCCCCCATCAGGGAGGCGATCCGGCCCTCGGCCCGGGCGGTCTCCATGTCCTGGGCGGTGAAGGCGAGCCGGAGCCGGTCGGGGAAGCGCCCGGCCAGCGCCCGGACGAAGTCGACCTGCTCCAGGGTGGCGCTGACGGCGTGGTCGCCGGCCAGCCGCGAGGGGACGTAGACCGACCAGAACTGTGCGCCGACCCCGCCCGCGGCGAGGCGGGCGAGGTCGGTGTGCAGACGGGAGCTCTGGTCGGCGGCCAGGTCGAGCGCGTCGAGGTCGTAGCCGACCTGCTCGCGCATCGCCCAGGGGAGGTCGTTGTGGCCGTCCACCACGGGGGTGTCGCGGAGGACGGCACGGGCACGGTCCAGCAGGGCGGCCTGGTCGGGCTGGTCTGCGGAGTCCAACAGCTCAGAGGTCATACGAGCTGTTCTATCCGATATGACTACTTTCCAAAGCCGAAGGAGGCGGAACCCGCCACCTTGGCCCGCAGCTTCTTGCCCTTGTCGGTCGCCTGGTTGTTCAACTCGGCCTGGAAGTCCGTCATCTTCTCGGTCAGCTCCGGGTCGAACGCGGCCAGCATCCGCACCGCCAGCAGGCCCGCGTTGCGCGCGCCCGCGACCGAGACGGTGGCCACCGGCACACCGGCCGGCATCTGGACGATCGACAGCAGGCTGTCCATGCCGTCCAGGTAGCGCAGCGGCACCGGAACGCCGATGACCGGCAGCGGGGTGACCGAGGCGAGCATGCCCGGCAGGTGGGCGGCGCCGCCGGCGCCCGCGATGATCGCCTTGAGCCCGCGCGTGTGGGCGTTCTCGCCGTACGCGACCATCTCGCGCGGCATCCGGTGCGCGGAGACGACGTCCACCTCGTAGGGGATCTCGAACTCGTCGAGGGCCTGGGCCGCGGCCTCCATGACCGGCCAGTCGGAGTCCGAGCCCATCACGATGCCGACAAGGGGGTGGGTCATTCGGTGATCGTTCCTCGCAGGTAGGCGGCCGCATGACGGGCGCGCTCGCGGACGTCGTCGAGGTCGTCCCCGAAGACGTTGACGTGGCCGACCTTGCGGCCGGGCTTCACGTCCTTCCCGTACATGTGGATCCGCAGGCCCGGGTCGCGGGCCATGCAGTGCAGGAAGGCGTGGTACATGTCCGGGTACTCGCCGCCGAGGACGTTGACCATGACGGTCCACTTGGCGCGCGGCCGGGGGTCACCGAGCGGCAGGTCGAGCACGGCCCGCAGGTGGTTCTCGAACTGCGAGGTGACCGCGCCGTCCTGGGTCCAGTGCCCGGAGTTGTGCGGGCGCATCGCCAGCTCGTTGACCAGGATCCGGCCGTCCCGGGTCTGGAACAGCTCGACCGCCAGGTGGCCGGTGATGTCCAGCTCGCCGGCGATCCGCAGGGCCAGCTGCTGGGCCTCGTCGGAGAGGGCCGGGTCGAGGTCCGGCGCCGGGGCGGTGACCTCGGCGCAGACGCCGTTCTCCTGGAGGCTCTCCACCACCGGGTAGGCGACGGCCTGGCCGCTGGGCGAGCGGACCACGTTGGCCGCCAGCTCGCGGACGAAGTCCACCTTCTCCTCGGCCAGCACCGGGACGCCGGCCAGGAACGGCGCGTGCGCCTCCCGCTCGTCCTCGACGACCCAGACGCCCTTGCCGTCGTAGCCGCCGCGGACGGTCTTGAGGACGACCGGGTACCCGGCGCCCTCCCGCGCGAAGGCGGTGACGTCGGCCGGGTCGGCGACGAGGCGGTGCCGGGGGCAGGGCACCCCGATGGAGTCGAGCTTCGCGCGCATCACGCCCTTGTCCTGGGCGTTGACCAGCGCCTCCGGGCCGGGCCGGACGGCCACGCCGTCGGCCTGCAGGGCCCGCAGGTGCTCGGTCGGCACGTGCTCGTGGTCGAAGGTGATCACGTCACAGCCGGCCGCGAAGCGGCGCAGTGTGTCGAGGTCGCGGTAGTCGCCGAGGACGGTGTCGGAGACCACCTGCGCGGCGGAGTCCTGGGGCGTGTCGGCGAGGAGTTTGAACCTGACCCCGAGCGGGATACCCGCCTGGTGTGCCATGCGGGCCAGCTGCCCGCCGCCGATCATGCCCACCACTGGAAAATTCGCATTGCCCGGGGAAGTCACCCCGCCAGGATATCCGGGCCGGTCGGGGGCCATGGAACCGCTCCGCCACCGAACGCCGTCCCGCCGTGCGAGAAGCCCGGGGGGCTGAGCCGATCGGCGGAACCGGGTAGCCTGGACCGCTAGGTCCTGGTACGCGTGATCCGATCATGTGCGTGCACGCAGGGCTCAAGGGCCCAGCCGCGCACCCGCTCCGGGGCCCCTCGTCCGCTGGCACATGGAGGCAGCCCGGTATGGCGACGACCGCAGCGTCGAACCCCTCGCTGGTGCAGAGACTGCAGGGTCTCTCGGGCGAGGTGGTGAAGTTCGGCATCGTCGGCCTGAGCGGTGTGGTGGTCAACTTCGCCGTCTTCTGGATCTGCATCAACGGGTTCCACCTGGCCTCGCTGCGCTCCAACATCGCCGCCACGCTGGTGGCCATCGCGACCAACTACCTCGGTTACCGCTACTGGCTCTACCGGGACCGCGACGCCGCCTCGCGCAAGCGCGAGATCACGCTGTTCCTGCTGTTCAGCGGCGCCGGCATGCTGATCGAGACCGGTGTGCTGGGCTTCTCGGTCTACGTGCTCGGCCTGGACTCGCACTTCGAGCAGCTGGCCGCCAAGGTGGCCGGCCTCGCGGTGGCCACGGTGTTCCGCTTCGTCTCCTACCGGACCTGGGTCTTCACCGCGATCCCGGAGCCCGCCACCGAGGGCGCGCCCGCCACCGTCGCCGCACCCGCCACCGTCGCCGGGGACACCGTCGCCGCACCCGCCACCGAGGTCGTCGCGCAGGCCGAACTGATGCTGGCCACCGAGCGGATCCGGTACGCCAAGGCCGAATAGGCCGCTCCGCTTGCCCCGCCCGCACCGGCGGGAGGACAGTGGTGACCGAGGGCGAGTACGGCCGGCGAACGATCGAGGCCCGGGGGGATCCCAGGAGGCTCGTCATGGCGTTCGTCCAGATCATCGACTGCAAGACCGACAAGGTGGACGACCTCAACCGGCTGATGGACAGCTGGGCCGAGCAGACCGAGGGCCGGCGGACGGTCGGGCACGCCACGGTCGCCACCGACCGGTCCGACCCGCGGCACCTGGTGGAGATCGTCGAGTTCGCCTCGTACGAGGACGCGATGAAGAACTCCGCCCTGCCCGAGACCGACCGGATCTTCCGGGAGATGGTCGCGCTCTGCGACGAGCCGCCGACCTTCACCAACCTGGACGTGGTCCGCGACACCCGGTTCTGAGGGCACCCGCCCCCGTCGGGCCCCCGGTCAGGCCTCGCGCTGGCTGCGCCCCAGGAAGATGGCGAACACCGGCGGCTTCAGCGAGAGCAGTTCCAGCCGGCCGCCGTCCGCCTCCGCGAGGTCCCGGGCCACGGCCAGGCCGATCCCGGTCGAGTTGCGGCCGCTGACAGCGCGCTCGAAGACCCGGTTCCCCAGCTCCGGCGGCACCCCGGCGCCCTGGTCCTGCACCTCGACCACCACCGACGTCCCGGACGGCCGCACCCGCACGGTGATCAGCCCGGCGCCGTGCATCAGCGAGTTCTCGATCAGGGTGGCCAGCACCTGGGCCACCGTGCCGGGGGTGCCGACCACGGTGACCCCGTGCAGGCCCTCCACCTGCAGCACCCGCCCGGTACCGCGCAGCGACGGACCCCACTCCTCCACCTGCTGCTTGACGACGTCGTCCAGGTCGAAGGCGACGGCGGTGGGGCTGCGCGGGTCCCGCTGGGTGGTGAGCAGCCGCTGGACGACGTCGGTGAGCCGCTCGACCTGCTGGAGGGCGATGGTCGCCTCCTCCTTGACGGTCTCCGGGTCCTCGGCGACCGCGGTGATCTCCTCCAGCCGCATGGAGAGCGCGGTGAGCGGGGTGCGCAGCTGGTGCGAGGCGTCGGCGGCCAGCCGGCGCTCGGCGGTGAGCATCCGGGCGATCCGCTCGGCGCTGACGTCGAGGACCTCGGCGACCCGGTCGAGTTCGGGGACCCCGTAGCGGCGGTCGCGCGGCCGCGGGTCGCCGGAGCCGAGCCGTTCGGCGGTCTCGGCGAGGTCGGTGAGCGGGCGGGCCAGCCGCTTGGCCTGCCAGACGGCGAGGGCCACGGCGGCCTGGACGGCGAGCAGGGCGACCACGCCGAGCAGCAGCAGCATGTTGGCGATCTCGTGGTCGACGGCGGCCCGCGACTGCTCGACCGTGACGGTCTCCCCGCTGGCCCCCTTCTCGACGGCCTTCAGCAGGTGGGTCCCGGCCGGGCGCGCGCCGCTGGAGACGACGGGCTTGCCGGGGATGTCCACCTCGACGTACTGGCCGTCGGTGACCTGGTTGGCGAACTTGTCGCCGGTGACCGGCTCGTTGGCCGCGAGCCGGTTCTCCACCAGGGCGAGCACCCGGACGGCGGCCGCGTCCACCCGGTCCTGCGCCGAGTTCACGATGGTGCGCTTCTCGACCAGGGCGAGCGGGACGCAGAACACCACGACCACCACCAGGACCACGCCAAGCAGCGAATTGATCATCCGGCGCTTCACGCTGCCGCTCCCCGTCGTGGTCGGTGCCCCTTTGTCGGGGCTAGTTCTTCTCGAAGCGGAAGCCCACGCCGCGCACGGTGGCGATGTAGCGGGGGTTGGCCGCGTCGTCGCCGAGCTTCTTGCGCAGCCAGGAGATGTGCATGTCCAGCGTCTTGGTGGAGGTCCACCAGGTGGTGTCCCAGACCTGGCGCATGATCTCCTCGCGGGTGACCACCCGCCCGGCGTCCCGGACCAGCACCCGCAGCAGCTCGAACTCCTTGGCGGAGAGGGTCAGCTCCTCCTCGCCGAGCCAGGCGCGGTGCGACTCGATGTCGATCTTCACCCCGTGCGCGCCGGTGGTGAGCTGGTCGACGTTGCCGCGCCGGAGCAGGGCCCGGACGCGGGCGAGAAGTTCGGCGAGGCGGAAGGGCTTGGTGACGTAGTCGTCGGCACCGGCGTCCAGGCCGACCACGGTGTCCACCTCGTCGGCGCGGGCCGTGAGGACCAGGACGGGACAGCTCTTGCCGTCGGCGCGCAGCCGGCGGCACACCTCCAGGCCGTCCATCTCGGGCAGGCCGAGGTCGAGGACGACGAGGTCGACCTCCTCGGTGAGCCCGGCGGCCAGTGCGGTCGGACCGTCCTCGCGGACGAGCACCTCATAGCCCTCGCGTCGCAGGGCCCGGGCGAGCGGTTCGGAGATCGCCGGATCGTCCTCGGCGAGCAGCACACAGGTCATGTGGTGATGGTAGTCCGCCGGGTTGGGGGTGATCGCCCTGTGAGGTAGTTCACAGAGCGTGATCGTTATACGGAGCGCGATCACCGCTCAACGGACGTGTCACGGCCGCCCGTTCGCCGAATATTCCCCTCCCGGATCTTGCATCCGAAGGAACATTTCCGGATCTACCATGGATATGCCGATCAGATCGGCGGCAAACTTTGCCATCGCCATACCTCATATGCGGGTTTTGTCAGCTGATACCGCCAAATATCGCCACGTACAGTGGTTTGGTCCACGTCCGCCGCCACCCCCCTTGGCGGACGCTGTCAGGCAAGGAACCACTACACATGGCGTCTACGACCCTGGAGCCCGGCGTTCAGTCGGCCTCTCCCAGCGGCAAGACCTTCCTCGGGCACCCCCGGGGACTCGCCACGCTGTTCATGACCGAGATGTGGGAGCGCTTCAGCTTCTACGGCATGCGTGCCCTGCTGGTGCTCTACCTGGTGGCCGAGACCAAGAGCGGCGGCCTCGGCTACTCGGCCTCTCTCGGTGCCGCGATCGTCGGCGTCTACAACGCCATGGTCTACCTCTTCGCCCTGCCCGGCGGGTGGATCGCGGACCGTTTCTGGGGGCCCCGCAAGACGGTGGCCGTCGGCGGTTGCATCATCATGATCGGCCACTTCCTGCTGGCCGTCCCGGCCGCGGCGTCGTTCTTCGTCGGCATGGCCTTCATCGCCGTCGGTTCCGGCCTGCTGAAGGCCAACATCTCGACGATGGTCGGCCACCTGTACGACGGCCCGAACGACCCGCGTCGCGACGGTGGCTTCACCATCTTCTACATGGGCATCAACCTCGGTGCCTTCGCCGCCCCGCTGGTGATCGGCACGGTCGGCCAGAAGGTCGACTGGCACCTCGGCTTCGCCCTCGCGGGCGTCGGCATGGCCCTCGGCCTCGTCCAGTACCTGGTCGGCACCCGCCACCTCAGCGCCAAGAGCAACGTGGTGACCGCGCCGATCTCGGCCGCCGAGAAGAGCGCCGTGCTGCGCAAGGCCGGCCTCTGGTTCGCCGTCGCCGCGGTGTTCTACACGGTGGTCACGGTGAGCGGCCACTTCACCATCCAGTGGGCGATCTGGCCGCTCTCGATCGCCGGCATCGCGATCCCCGCGGTCTACTTCGCCCGGATGAAGCGCGACAAGGACCTCTCCGCGGACGAGAAGTCCAAGATGACCGGCTACATCTGGTTCTTCGTGGCCGCCGCCGTCTTCTGGATGATCTACGACCAGTCCAGCTCGACGCTGAGCATCTTCGCCGAGGAGAACACCTCCTCGAAGCTGCTCGGGTTCGCCTTCCCGACCAGCTGGTTCCAGTCGCTGAACCCGCTCTACATCATGGCGCTGGCCCCGGTCTTCGCCTGGCTCTGGGTGTGGCTGTCCAAGCGCGGCAAGAACCCGTCGACCACCATGAAGTTCGCCTTCGGCCTGCTGATGATCGGCGCCTCCTTCCTGGTGATGATGCTGGCGATGGCCGCCGCCTCGGGCGGCACCAAGGTGACGCCGCTCTGGCTGGCCGTGGTCTACCTGGTGCAGACCGTCGGCGAGCTCACCGTCTCCCCCGTCGGCCTCTCCGTCACCACCAAGCTGGCCCCGGCGAAGTACGCCAGCCAGATGATGGGCCTGTGGTTCCTCGCCGTCACCGCGGGCGACTGCGTCGCCTCCGTCTTCCAGCTGGTGCTGGGCGATTCGGTGGTCGGCTCCACCGGGTACTTCGCCTTCCAGGGCGCGATGGCGATCGCCGCGGGCGTCGCGCTGGCGATGTACCGCAGGAAGGTCATCGCCCTGATGGGCGACGTCCACTGACCCGGACGATCCAGCGGTACGCCCGGAGGCCGGGCGGTGGCACCCCCACCGCCCGGCCTCCGCGCTTCTCCGGCCGGCCGCCGCCGACCTCGAACGGCGCCCCGGCCCCCCTCGGGCCCGAACTCCGGGGCGGCCGGCCGCCGGACGTGCCAGGGTGACCGGATGCCGACCGACTCGCTCCCCCGCCAGCTCGCCCGTACCCGGCGCTTCAGCCTGGGCGCCCCCGCCCACCCGGCCGTCTCGGCCGACGGCCGGACGGTGCTCTTCCTGCGCGGCCGCGCCGGCGACGACCCGCTCTCCTGCCTCTGGGCGCTCGACACCGTCACCGGCCGGGAACGGCTGCTCGTCGACCCGGCCGCGCTCGACGCCACCGGCGGCGCACTCCCCGAGGCCGAACGGATCCGCCGCGAGCGGGCCCGGGTCCTCGGCAGCGGCATCACCGCCTACGCCACCGACGCCTCCGGCCGGCTCGCCGTCTTCGCCCTCGACGGTGTCCTCCGGCTCGCCGACGCCTCCGACGGCACCGTCCGCGCGGTGCCCACCGCCACCGCCGGGTACGACCCGCGCCTCGACCCGACCGGCCGGTGGATCGCCTACGTCGGCGACGGCGCCCTGCGGGTGGTCGGGGTCGACGGCGGCGACGACCGGGAGCTCGCCGCACCCGAACGGGCCGACGTGACGTACGGGATCGCCGATCACGTCGCCGCCGAGTCGACGCACCGCACCCGCGGCCACTGGTGGTCCCCGGACGGCGCCGCACTGCTCGTCGCCCGGGTCGACACCGCCGCGCTCGCCCGCCTCCACCTCGCCGACCCGGCCGAGCCGCGGCGGCGGCCGCGGGTGATCCGCTACCCGCTGGCCGGCACCGCCAACGCCGACGTCTCGCTCTGGCTGCTCGGCCTGGACGGCGGCCGGACCGAGGTCCGCTGGGACCGGGCCGGCTACGAGTACCTGACCGCCGCCGGCTGGGACGCCCACGGCCCGTACGCCGCCGTGCAGAGCCGCGACCAGCGCACCGTCCGCACCCTGGCGATCGCCCCGGACGGTGCCACCCGGACGCTGGCCGAGCAGCGGGACGACCGCTGGGTCGAGCTGGTCCCCGGCGTCCCGGTCCGCACCGCGGGCGGCGCCCTGGTCGACTCCGCCGACCGCGGCGACACCCGGCACCTCACCGTCGACGGCACCCCGGTGACCCCGGCCGGGCTCCAGCTGCGCGCGGTTCTCGGGACGGACGGCGACGAGGTGCTGTTCACCGCCTCCGAGGAACCCACCGAGACCCACCTCTGGTGGTACCACCCGGCCACCGGCCCCCGCCGGCTCAGCGACGGACCGGGTCTGCACACCGGCCTGCGCCGCGCCGGCACGCTCGTCCTCACCACCCGGGCCCCCGGCGCCCCCGCCGGCCGGACCACCGTGCGGCGCGAGGGCGGGGCGCCCCTCCCGGTGACCTCGTACGCGCAGCGGCCCGTCCTCGCCGACCGCTCCGAACCGCTCCGGCTCGGCCCGCGCGACCTGCGCGCCGCGCTCTTCCTCCCCACCGGCCACCGCCCCGGGGACGGCCCGCTGCCCGTCCTGCTCGATCCGTACGGCGGGCCGGCGACGCAGAAGGTCACCACCGGCGGCGCCTGGTGGACGCTGGTCTCCCAGTGGTTCGCCGACCAGGGCTTCGCCGTGCTGGTCGTGGACGGCCGCGGCACCCCCGGGCGCGGCCCCCGCTGGGACAAGGAGGTCTTCGCCGACAAGGCCACCCCGGCGCTGGCGGACCAGGTCGAGGGTCTGCACGAGACCGCCCGGCTGCGGCCGGGGCTGCTCGACCTCGGCAAGGTCGCGATCCGCGGCTGGTCGTACGGCGGCTACCTCGCCGCGCTCGCCGTCCTGCGGCGCCCGGACGTCTTCCACGCCGCCGTCGCCGGGGCCGCCCCCACCGACCAGCGGCTCTACGACACCCACTGGCAGGAACGGTTCCTCGGCCACCCCGAGGAGCACCCCGAGCGCTACGACGCCTGCTCCCTGATCGGCGACGCGCCCGGGCTGCGGCGCCCGTTGCTGCTGGTCCACGGGCTGGCCGACGACAACGTGCTGCCGGTCCACGCCCTGCGGCTGTCCGCCGCGCTGCTCGCGGCCGGCCGCCCGCACGAGGTCCTGCCGCTCAGCGGCACCGGTCACACGCCCTCCGACGAGACGGTGGCGGAGAACCTCCACCACCACCAGCTCGACTTCCTGCGGCGGTCGCTGGGCCTCGGCTGAGAGACGGCACGCCCGCGCCCCGGGCGGGGGCGCGGGCGTGCCGCGCGGGGGCCGGGCAGACCTCGCGGACCC
>NZ_JBHYYB010000160.1:0-13815 GCF_042752535.1 Kitasatospora sp. NPDC059327
GGCGCCTTCACGAGCATGGGCGTCACCCACCGCCGGCGCCCCCTGACCGCCGGGGCGTGCTGTTCGTCTCCTCGGAGTACGAGATTGGCCTCGTCGACATCGTCTGCAGCCCCACGCGTGGCAGTGCCGGCGCGCGCACCGCCCTCGGAGGTGCCGGGGCTCCTCACACGTGATGGGGCGTCGCCTTCGCCGACCGGCCCGATCTGGGCCGCGGCGCCGGTCGTGGGAGCTGCCCTGAGGTCGACGCTTGGCCGGACCGCACCGCGTGTCGGGGCGGGCTGCCCTGACGTTGCGCCGGCCGCCCGGAGCGGATCTGGGGGAAGGCCGTGGCGGGCACCGACCGCCTCAGGTACCGCCGGGACGTGCCCAGTGCCCGTGGGCCGCGTCGAGCATGGCACGCACCAGCACGACCCGCTGGCGCAGGGCACCGCCGTCGGGCGATTCCCGCAGCACCGCTTCCGTCCGCTGCTCCAGGCCCGCCCAGCGGCCCGTCGCGAGGTCGAGGTACAGCTGCAGTACGGCGCAGGAGTGCTCGACAAGCTGATAGCTCTCCCGGCGGCCCACCTGGTCGGTCTCGTCGCGCAGGGCCTGCGCGCGGGCGCCGTGCCCGTGCAGAAGGTCGAACCACGCCACGTAGTGCAAAGCACGGACGCGCCGGAGGCGGATCTCGCCGTCGGGGCTTTCGTGCGGCAGACCTCTCAGCATGTCATGAGCCCGCGGGTCGCCGACGACCTTCAGTCGGATGGTTTTGGCCGCCTGGACGGTCACGAGCGCCAAGGCGTCGCCGGTCCCTGTCACGATCCGCTCGGCCCGCTCGGCCAGCGCCCGGTCCCGTGCCACCGGCACGTCCGGCCGGTACCCCTGCCCGAGCGTGGCCATCGCGATCGCGACCGGTACGGGCCGGCCCTCCAGCAACTCGTCGAGCGCCCGGTTGAGCTCCGCCGTGTTCTGGTCGGCTCTGATGCCCGCCGGATTGCGTTCGGCCAGCACCTCGCCGAGGCCGCGCGGCACCCGCAGCACCGTCAGGTCCGTGCCGTGCCGCGCGGCGCGGCTACGAGGGTGATCAGGTCCTCGTCGATGACCAGCGGCAGGCCCCCGCTGCGGTCCATCAGGGTCCGCACCAGGGCGGGCGCCGGTTCGTCGCCGAGCACCTCGCGTGCCATCGCTCGCAGCTCCGTCTCGCCCAGCGCACCGAGCCGGAGCTCGGCCCCGCCGGTGCCGGCGAATGCCGGAACGGGGCACCGAGTACGGGCCCGCCGCCGGGCAGGTCCTCCGCCCGGTAGGTCAGCACCAGTCTACTTATGGGTTCAACAAACCACCGGTACCTGGCGGTCCGCCACCGCGCTCACGCCAGGGTCGACGACCACATTCGCTGCGGCAAGACCACCGGCTTCGGTCGCTTCCCCTCCGGCGTCTCAGCCTCCCGTTGCAGTTGGGCTTCCTACCGTCGCTCTCGGGTTACCGCCCGAGAGCGATGACCTCGGCGGCGGAGGTCCACGGCCCTCTGTTGCCGGCCTCGGTCAGGGCACGGAGGCGCACGTAGCGGGCGGTAGTGGGGAGGCAGGGTACTGTTTTCGCCGCCGTGTCGTCGGCGAACGAGCCGCTGGCTACGGCGGCGCCCCAGTTCTGGCCGTCGGTGCCGAGGTACAGCTCGTAGTTGCCGATCCGCCCGTTGACGCCCCCGTCCTGGCGCGGCAGGTACATGAGGCCGGTGACGGTCCGGGCGCTGCCGAGGTCGAGTTGGATCTCGTGCGGGAGCTGTACCGGGGTACCGGTCCACTGGCTGACCCAGAGGGGTGGTTGGGCTTCCGTCGACGGCGTTGGCGGCGACGCCGTTCTCGCCGGTGGTCTCCTGGCTGTCGGCGTGCCTCACCGTGGCCGCAACGGGCCGGAGCCCATCACCGGGTCGCTGGTGCTCGGGGCCCCGGTCTCCATGTGCCCGGCGAAGCGGCGCAGGAACCCGTCGGCGGTGTTCGCGGTGGCGGTGAGGTCGTACCAGCGCGGGGTGGCGCTGAGGTCGAAGTCGTCGGTCACCGTGGCACCGACCGCGACATCGTACGTCCGCGGTGCGTCGGGCCGGTTGCTCTGCTGGACGGTCACCGTGCAGGACCGCGTACCGGTGTTGGTCAGGGTGAGCCGGACCTTGCCGTCGGCCGGCAGGTAGCGCAGGGCTGCTTCGGGGTTGGCGTTGCCGCCGCTGGTGGCGGTGATGCGGTTACCGGCGAAGCGGCGGACGAAGCCGTTGGGGCCGTACACGATGAGGTCGTACGCGCCGCTCGGCGTACCGGATTGCCAGTAATCGGAGAGGGTCTTGCCCGCCTCCACGGTGTAGCGCCATGGACCATCGGTGCGGAAGCGGTTGGCGTGGACACCGAAGTACGCGCCGGCCGTACCGGAGTTCGTGAAGCTGATGACAAGGCGGTCGCTCCTGACCTGGCCATCGACCTGCAGGAGGTACGGCAGGGCGCGGGCTGGTCGGACACCGCTCTCCTGGACCGGTACGGCCTGCACGGTGGGTGGGGTGCGGTAGGTGCCCTGCGGCCCGCTGCTTGTGGCGGCCGTCGGCAGCGCCGGGAACTCCGGCACGGACGTGGTGAGGTCGAGTGTGCTGGTGAGGTCGCCACAGACAGCGCGCCGCCAGGGCGAGATGTTCGGCTCCACCACCCCTGTCCACTTCTCCAGGAAGCGCAGCACGGACGTGTGGTCGAAGACCTCGGAGCAGACGTTGCCGCCGCGACTCCATGGCGACACCACGATCATGGGCACGCGCGCGCCCAGCCCGATCGGGACGCCCGAGACGATCTCATCGGCGACGTCCACAGTGCTGAGGCCATCGCTGCCGTTGCCTGTCGCGGGTGGGCTCGGCGGGGGCACATGGTCGAAGAAGCCGTCATTCTCGTCGTAGTTGAGCAGGAACAGGGTCTTGTTCCATACCTCGGGGTAGGAGGCGAGCGCGTCCAGGAACTGGGCTGTCAGGTTGGCACCATCGGCCGGCCCGTTGTCGGGGTGTTCGCTCTGGCGGCTGTTGGGCACCAGCCACGACACCCTCGGCAGTCGGTTCTGGGCCACATCGGCACGGAAGGCGGCGGCGAGGGTGTCGGACGGTTCCCGGCTCAGGGCCTTGTCATAGAGGCTGCGCTCGATGGGCGTGAGGGTTGCCTCGCCTCTCGCGAGATTGGCGAGGAGGTCAGCGCGGCCGGTTGGCGAGGCGTTGCGTACGGCTTTGTAGAAGAACTCGACCTTGGAGTGGCTTGTGTAGGCCAGCGCCTTGGCGGCGATGTCGACGAAGGTCCGGAAGTACTCCAGGGGATTGTCTTCGTAGTTGTCCCACTCCTGGTATACGCGCCAGCTGATGCCCGCAGCATGCAGCCGTTCGGCATACGTGGTCCACGTGTACCCGGTGTGGCTCGCGTTGTTCGACGCGTCGTTGCCGGTGGCCCGCTTGGCCGTGCCGGGCTCGAAGCCGATCTTGCCGCTGGAGAGGAAGTTGCGGTTGGGGTTGGTAGCACCCATCTCGGAGCAGTGGTAGGCGTCGCAGATCGTGAACGCTTCGGCGAGCGCATAGTGAAAGGGCAGGTTCTCCCGCCGATAGCCCGACATCGTATTGGTGCCCTTGGAGTGCACCCAGTTGTCGTAGCGCCCCTTGTTCCATGCGGAGTGACCGTCGCTCCAGTAGTGGGGGGTCCCAGTCATGTACTGGTCGGCTACCTGGTAGGGCAGGACGTAGCCGTCCGGGTGGCCGTTCTTCAGATCGGTCGTCACGGTGGCGGGCTGGTGGAACACCGATCTGCCGGTCGACAGGGTCAGGGCGTTCGGGTCATTGAACCCTCGGACACCCCGAAGGGCTCCGTAGTAGTGGTCGAAGGACCGGTTTTCCTGCGTCAGGATCACCACGTGCTGAATTACCTCCAGCCCGCCGGTCGGCGCGGGTGCCGCAAGTGCCCGTTGCACGCTCGCAGGCAGTAGCCCGAATGCAGCTGAACCGCCGATTGCCGCTCCGGTGAGACCGAGAAAGTTCCGCCGATCCATGGGTCAGGCCTTTCTGTCGTTGTTGACCACAGGTCCCAGCGGCCGCCCAACTGCCGCCCGGGAGAAGAAGGCTGTCGTGGCTGTATGACCTAAGCATTTCCCCTGTATTAATGCTCTGCTCATTGATCTGGATCAATGGTGAAGTCCGCGCGCTCCTTACCTGCCGAGCCACGCGCACTGCCCGAAGGGCCATCTCGCCGAACCTCCACGCAATCGACGCCCTCACCATCCACCCGCATCGCGTGACCATCCGCGCCGCCACAACCAGCGGTTTCATGCCGAGTGGAGGGCGCGTGGGCGTAGGAGATCGAAGCCGGCTCGGCCGAACATCTGGCGCTTGAGCGTCTTAAAGGTTACGTGGAATCTGCCGGGGAGATCATGTCTCTCCGGTGCAACCACGGGCTTGGGACACGACTTGAGCGGTATGACGTTGCTGAGGGAGAAGCGGCGGTGCTCGGCCGGCCCGAGCAGGCGCGGTGTGGCTGCAAATCTGGACTGATCTCGGGGCGTGCGCCCCGCGCGATCGATGCCTACGCCCGCGGGACTGGCCGAGCACCTGCTGATGTGTGAACGGGAGAGCGTTGACCCGGTCGCCGCGATTCGTTCCCACATTGCTTGATGTGTAAGGGAGTTGACCTCACGACCGCACCGTCGAGGGGCCAACGTGGTCTCGATCGACTCGGGGACAGGACTGGCCAACGCCACCAGCCGGCAGCGCCTGGTGCCGATCCGCCTGTTCTACGGCTTCCTCATGGAGGAAGGCCTGCGGGAGTCGAGCCCGGCCGGCCGGGGCCGCTACACCCCGGGGCGCCAGAGGGGCGGGCAGCAGCGTGGGCTGGTGCCGCGGCTGACGAAGCTGCCATGGATCCCCAGTGAACAACAGTGGCTGGTGATCCTGCAGGTCGCACGGGCGGAGCCGGCCCGTAGCCGGGTAATGCCGGCCCCGGCCTACGATGCCGCGCTGCGGCGGGAGGAGCTGTGCTCGCTTCGGACCGACGACCTCGATCCGGCCCACCGGACGCTGAGAGTGCGGGCGGAGACCACGAAGAACCGGCCGGAGCGGGTGGTGCCGTACTCGGCGTCGACCGGCGTGCTGATGTCGGCCTACCTCGCCCACCGCGCCGGGATCAGCCGGGCCCGCGGGCCACTGTTCCTTTCGGAGCCCCGACGCAACCACGGGCAGCCGCTGACCCTATGGACCTGGTCCAAGCTGGTCCGCCGGATCGCCCTGGAGGCCGGTGTCCCGCGGTTCTCGACCCACACCACCCGGCACCTGTGTCTGACCGATCTGGCCCGGATGGGCTGGGAGTTGCACGCGATCGCGACCTTCGCCGGCCATCGCACCACCGATTCCACGCTCCAGACATCCACCTGTCCGGCCGGGACGTGGCCGACAAGCTGGCCCGCGGTATGGAGCACATCCATGCCTGGCGCTTACAGATTCTCACGTCCGCGGGCAGTGCGACGGCGGACGTGTCGCGGTGCCCACGCCACCGCCGGCTGCCGAGGACGGTGCCGAACGCTGGTCCTGGCCGATCTCCCTACCCCGCGACAACACCGCGCTGGCGGTGCGATCTGCCGAGGCCAAGGCCGTGGCCGACCTGGGCATACGCGATCTGCGGCGACTGCAGTACCACGACCCGTCCGCGCCGGGCTGGCGCGTGATCACGCGGCTACCCTCCGAGCTGGTCAGCAGCATCGAGCCGACCAGCGACTGGGCTACAGCGCCGCCGGCCGGCTGTTCGACCTGCCCGACCGGACCACCGCGCTGGCCACCTTCAACGACAAGGCGGCCGTCGGCGCGCTGCGGGACGCGCACGAACGCGGATGCGCGTCCCGGAGGACCTGTCGATCACCGGCTTGGGCGACGTCTACCTGAGCAGCAGCACCGCCCGGATGCCCACCACCGTCCGCCAGCCGCTGGAAGGAGCTCGGCCGGATGGTCGTCAGCCTGCCGACCCGTCCGACGGAGGGGCACACCGTGGAGACGCTGTACGTCGAACTCGCCACCGAACTCGTCGTCCGCGGCTCCACCGGCCCGGCGCGGCGCCGGCCAGCCCGCTGTCAGCTGCCGGTCGCCTGCTTCCAGGCACCCACATAGGACTTCAGGTTGGCGTCGATGTCGCTCCAGTCCGGTGTGAAGATCTCCACCCCGTCCAGCAGCCGGCTCAGCCCGGCGGCGTTCTCACCGGCGGGGGTGACGTCGGTACGGGCGGGGAAGCCGCCGGCGAGGGTGGTGGCCTGCTGCTGGACCTCCTGGGTGAGCAGGTAGTCCAGCAGCTTTCGGGCGTTCGCCTGGTGCGGCCCGTTCTTCACCACGCCCGCGGCGTAGGGCAGCGAGAAGGTGCTGGGCCGGCCGTCCTTCACCGCAGGGAACCAGATGGCCTGGTTGGGCATGGTCGACCGGTTGGCGAAGTTCATCTGCACATCGCCGTTGGCGATCAGCAGTTCACCCTTGTTGACCTTGGGGGCGAGCTGGCCGGTGGAGGAGGACGGCCCGACGTTGTTCTTCTGCAGCCGCCCCAGGAAGTCGGTGGCGCCCTGGATGCCGCCGAAGTCGTGCATGGCCTTGATCAGTACCGCGGTGCCGTCGCCGGCCACCCCGGGGGTGGAGTACTGCAGCTTGTTGCGGTACTTGCCGTCGAGCAGGTCGTCCCAGGTCTTCGGTGGTGCGTCGACCTCTTTGCTGTTGTAGATGAAGCACAGGTAGTTCTTCACCACGGAGGTCCAGGCGCCAGCCGGGTCCTTGTCGCCGTCGGCGACCTTGTCCGAGCCGGCCGGGCGGTAGTTCTCCAGCAGGCCCTGGCCCGCCGCGGACTGGATGAAGGGCGGCAGCGTCACGACCAGATCGGCCTTGGTGTTGGACTTCTCGCGGAGTAGGCGCTGGACCATCTCGCCCGAGCCGCCCTCCACGTAGTTCACCTTGATGCCGGTGGCGGCAGTGAAGTCCTTGAAGACCTGGTCGTAGAAGCCTTTGCCGTCCTCGGCCTTGAGGCCGTCGGCGCTGTAGACGGTGATCTCCTTGGCGTCGCCACCGGACTGCGCGGAGGACCCGGAGCAGGCGGCGAGCGACCCGCCGAGGGCGAGGACGGTGAGAGCGGCGGTGAGCGGTCTGAGACGTGCGTTCATGGCGGGGTGTCATTTCTGGAGGCGTCCGGCGACCGGGCACCGGACGGGAACGGGAGATCCGAAGTGGGGACGCGGCTCAGCGGTACGAGGCCCGGGTGCGCAGCCGCGCGGTGGCGGCGAGGACCACCAGGGTGCTGGCGATCAGGGCCACGGCCAGCGCCGCGCCGGTGAACAGGGCGCCGCGGTCGGTGGCGGCGAAGATGCGGACCGGCAGCGGCAGCCAGTCCGGCGGGTAGAGCATCATGGTGGCGCTCAACTCGCCCATGGACAGGGCGAAGCAGAGGCCGAAGGCGGCGGTGAGCGAGGGCAGCAGCAGTGGCAGGGTGACGCGCCGGAGCACCTGTACGGGCGGGGCTCCGAGGCCGGCGGCGCTCTGTTCCAGGGCCGGGTCGAGTCGGCCGATCGCTGCCCGTACCGACTGGTAGGCGAAGGAGGTGACCAGCACGGTGTGCGCGAGGATGACGATGGTGGTGGTTCCGTTGAGAAGCAGGGGCGGTTTGGAGAAGGCGACCAGCAGGGCCAGGCCGACGACCACCGAGGGCACGGCCAGTGGCAGCATGAACAGCCCGTCCAGCAGTCTCCGCAGTCGGCGGCCGGTACCTCGGGCGGCGAGGGCGGCCCAGCCGCCGACGGTCAGTGCGGCGAGGCCGGCGACCAGGGCGGTGCTGAGGCTGGTGACCAGGGCGTCCAGCGACTGGCCGCGGCCGAGGTCGACGTAGTGGGCGGTGGTGAAGGCGGACGGCAGGGCGCCGTCCCACCGGTCGGCGAAGGAGGCACCGACCACCATCAGCAGCGGCAGAGCGAAGACCGGCACCACCAGCAGCAGGAACAGCGTCCAGTGGGCGAGGCGGGCGGCCCGGCTATGCACCAGCACGGTTGCCTCCTTCCTTGCCTGCCCGGGGCAGGCAGAGCCGGTAGAGCGAGTAGAGCGCGACCGAGAGGACCACGTTGACGACCGCGATCACGCAGGCGGCCGGGTAGTCGGACTCCAGGACCGCCCGGCTGTAGACCAGCAGGGTGAGGGTGGTGACGTCCTTGGCGCCGGTGAAGAGCACGATGCCGAACTGGTTGAGGGACATCACCAGCACCAGGCTGCCACCGGCCGCCAGCGCGGGCAGCGCCTCAGGCACGATCACCTGACGGACGATCCGCCCGGGCCGGGCGCCCAGCGAGGCGGCCGCCTCGATCTGCGCGGTGTCGACCTGGGAGAAGGCGGCGAGCAGCGGCCGCATGACGAACGGGGTGAAGTAGGTGATCTCGGCCAGCAACACGCCCCAGGGAGTGGTGAGGAAGGCGAAGAGGGCGTGGTGACGGCCGGTAAGGCTGCTCCAGGCACCGTTGGCGATGCCCGCGCTGCCGTAGATGAAGGCCAGCGACAGGGTGATCAGGAACGACGGCAACGCGACGAAGAGGTCGATGAACCGCCCCACCAGCCGAGCTCCGGGGAACGGCACGAAGGCGATCACCCACGCCAGGTAGAAGCCCAGCACCAGGCAGCCGACGGTGGAACCGGCCGCCACCCACACGGTGGTCCGCAGCGCCTGGTGGAACGCGGTCGAGCCGAGCACGTCCGACCAGGCCGCCAGCGAGTGCCCGCCGGTGTCGGGCGAGACGGACTGCCAACCGACCAGCACCAGGGGGTAGAGGAAGATCAGGCCGAGCCCGACCAGCGGTGGCAGCGCCCACAGCCAACCGGGGACGGACCGCGGCCGGCGGCCCGTCCGGACGGAGGCCTCCGGGGGCAGCTGGACGGGTGCCTCAAAGAGGGCGCTAGCCATGCCTGCGGTCCTCTCCGGCGGCGGGGAGGACCACGGCGTCCTCGGGGTCGAAGCGGAGCGTCACCCGCTCGCCGGGAAGCGGCGGCACGCGCAGCTCGCCGAGGTCGGCGGTGAGGTGGGGGCCGGCGTCCAGGTCGACCAGCAGCCGGTGACCGGCGCCGCGCCACTGGACGTCGGCGACGGTGCCGGCCAGCGCCCCGGGGTCGCCCTCGGCGCCGAGTCCTACCAGGTGCGGGCGGATGCAGAGCACGGCGTCGTCGCCGGGGGCCAGGCCCGCGGACGGGGTACCGCGCAGCACGGTGCCGGCCAGCGAGACGCTGCCGTCGTGCCGCTCGACGGTCACCGGCAGCAGATTGGCCTGTCCCACGAAGGCGGCGGTGAAGGTGTCGCCGGGCCGCCGGTACAAGCGCCGCGGGGTGTCGCAGTCCACCAGCCGGGCGTCCTTCATCACCGCGATCCGGTCGGCCAGGGTGAGCGCCTCCACCTGGTCGTGGGTCACGTAGAGGATCGAGACGTGCGGCAGTTCGCGGTGCAGCCGGGCCAGTTCGGCGAGCATTCCGGAGCGCAGTTGCGCGTCCAGTGCGGAGAGCGGCTCGTCGAGCAGCAGGACGTCCGGTCGGATGGCCAGTGCCCGGGCGATGGCCACCCGCTGCTGCTGGCCGCCGGAGAGTTCGCGCGGGTACCGGCGGGCGTAGCCGCCCATCCCGGTCATTTCCAGGGCGCGGGCCACCAGGCCGGCGATCTGGACCCGCGGGGTCTTGTGCGCCTTCAGGCCGAAGGCCACATTCTGCTCGACCCGCAGGTGCGGGAAGAGGGCGTACTGCTGCACCACCATGCCGATGCCGCGTCGGTACGGCGGCAGGTCGGTGACGTCGCGGCCGCCGATGTGCACCCGGCCGCGCAGTGGCATGGTGAAGCCGGCGGCGGTGCGCAGGGCGGTGGTCTTGCCGGATCCGCTGGGGCCGAGCAGCGCCACCACCTCGCCCGGGGCCACTTCGAGGGTGAAGCCGTCGAGCACGGTGGTGCCGTGGTAGGCGACGGTGACGTCCTGGAACCGCAGGCCGGACCGGGCCGTCCCGGTGGTGTCCGGGGCGGCGCCGGGCGCGGGCGCGACCGGGGACGCCGGCGTGAGGGCAGGGGTCGCGCTGGCGGCCGTCATCGCATCCCCTCGAACAGGAGGGCGGGCATTTCGGCGATGGAGGGCAGCAGGTGGGTGGCGCCACCGGCGCGCAGCCGGTCCTCGCGGTGGGCGACGACGGCGGCCCCGGCGTTGCGGCCGGTGAGCATGTCGTACCCTGTGTCGCCGACGAGGCCGTGGTCGGCGACGGTGGTGCCGGCCACGGCCTGGTGGACAGCGAGTCGTATGTCGTGCATGGTTGAGCTCCTTTGGTGGTTCAGAGGCCGAGGACGTCGGCGGTGGTCTCGGCGATGGCCGGGGAGCAGGTCATGCCGCGTCCGCCGGGGCCGGTGACCAGCCAGGTCCCGTCGCCGACCTGCTGGCGGTGGACGACCCGGGTGGTGTCGGTGCACTGGGCGTAGACGCCCGCCCAGCGGTGGCGGATACGGGGCAGCGGGCGGCCGAGCAGTTCCTCGGCGACGGTGTCGAGGTGCTCGTAGGGCTCCTCCACGACGTCGAAGCCGAAGGGCTGCGCGTACTCGTGGGTGTCGCCGATGGTCAGGCCGCCGTCGGCGCGCTGCACCATCAGCAGTTGCATCCTGTGATCGGTGGCGGTGGGCTCCTGAGGCTGGAGGGCAGCGAGGTTGTCCAGGGCGCTGCCGGCGTAGGCGGGGTAGTAGCGGAAGCTGTCGCCGTCGGCGACGGAGGTGGCCAGCCGCTCGCCGAGGGGGTCGGTCTGCATCATCTGCAGGCGCACCCGGCGGACCGGCAGTTCGGGGGCCAGCTCGCGGACCAGGCCGCCGAGCCACGCGCCGGTGCAGAGGACCACCGCGTCGCCGGTGTGGGTCTCGCCACGGTCGTCGCGGACGGCTGCGGGGCCGACCACCTCGCGCACCTCCCGGTCGGGCAGGAAGGTGTAGCGGCCGGATCGTTCCAGCTCGGCCCGCAGGGCGGGCTGCGCGACCCTGGGCTCGACCGCGCCGTCACGGCCGCACCACAGGGCGCCGAGCAGCCGACCGCGCAGGGCGGGGTTGGCGGCCCGGGCCTCGTCGGCGTCCAGTAGCCGCAGACCCCGGGGCCCGGCGTCGGGCAGCTTCAAGGCCTGCTCGGCAACAGCGAGTTCCGCCTCGGTCCGGACGACGGTCAGCGATCCGTTGCCGCGGAAGCCGAGCGCGGGGACGCGGGCGCCGATCTCCTCCCAGAGCTCGCGGGCCCGCAGCGCGGTCGCCAGCTCCTCCCCGCCCGCCCGGCCGCCGACCCACACCAGACCGAAATTGCGTACCGAGGCGCCGCGAGCCTCCGCCTCGCGCTCGATGTGGACGACCTCATGACCGCGTTCGACTGCGTGCCAGGCATGCATGCTGCCCAGGACGCCTGCTCCAACAATGATGATTCTCACGGGGAACAGAGTTGGTCCGGAAGATGTATGGCAGACAAGCATGCTGTGACAAGGCTGTTAACTATGGCCCAGACCAGTTATCTATCCGTGACCATATCAGCTCCTGCGTCGGGTATCGCATCACAGCGCTCGCCGCGTCGGTGTCGACCCGGACCGGGCCTCCTGCACAGTGGCCGTCCGCACCGCGCGGCACGGCGTCATCGCAGCCGACCATGCCTCGCCCGGCACCCCGGAGACCTTTCATCAGGTGCTGACCAGCGAACTTGTGTCGCCAAGAGGTGCGGATCGCGTCAGCCCCCTCGCGGTCAAGCGCCCGGTCTCGCTGTTCTCCTACACACAGGTCCACGCTCTCCGCGAGGGCCGGACATCCAGACGTGCGACCTTGCACAGTCCACCTCCGCGAACCCTCCGCTGACGCCTTGGCGGCGCCGCACCGCTCCGGAGCTGGCTACAGCTACCTGCACAACGCCGTCGACGACCACACTCACCTGGCCTACAGCGAGATCCTGCCCGACGAACCCAAGGAGACCGTCGGCGGACTCCGGGCCGGCGCGAACGCGTACTTCGCCAGGTCCGGGATCACCGTCCGGCGGATGACCGGCAACAGCACACGCCTGGCGCGATGCCCTCGCAGCCGAGGGCATCGCGCGCAAACGCACGCGCCCCTAACGGCCGCAGACCAACGGCAAGGTCGAACGCTTCCAGTGCGCCACGAGGCGCTCTGTCGTATTCCCGGCATAGCCGGGAGGGATTCGAAGGGAGGTTCCTGGGCCTGATGGCCTACCTGGACCCGAAAGGCGAAGGGGACAAGAGCATGCCAGAAAACCAGCAACTGGGTTCAGACATCAGGGTCGGTGTATTGGGAGGCCCGCGTGATAAGGCGAAGGCTTGATTGCTTGAAGCCCAATCTCCAGGAGATGAAAGTTCACATACGCCGGAAAGATGTCTGAAACCGGCGCCAGCCCTGCGGAGGTCGCGTTGAACGGCCGCTGCAACCTTCGGGGCCAGGAGCGATGCCCAATGAGGGCATTCAAGGAGATGAGTGGGACGCCTAAGTCACGCTATGACGTGCGACAGAGACGAACGTGGGATCGCCTAACGGGCGCGAGCCCCAAGGCGACGGAGGCCCCGTAGTAGTCGCCGGAGTAACGACCGGCCAAGGAGGACGGGAAAACCGTCCACACGGGCAAAGGGGGCCAGGCGATCGGACACCCTAACTCGGGAGGTATGCGAAATGCAGAGCGCCGAAACGGTGCTGGGTGTCCTGCGTGACCGTGGCAGGCGTGGCCTGCCGTGCGGAACTGTATCGACAGATGTTCAACCCGCAGTTGTATCTGCTGGCCTACGGACGTATCTACGCCAACAAGGGCGCGATGACGCCCGGGGTCACGCAGGAGACCGTGGACGGTATATCATTGGGGAAGATCGGCCGCATCGTCGATGCGATGCGTCACGAACGCTACCGATTCCGCCCCGTGCGCCGGGTCCATATCCCGAAGAAGCAAATCGGGAAGACCAGGCCGCTTGGCTTGCCGACGTGGTCGCACAAACTGGTTGGTGAGGTGGTTCGACTCCTTCTGGAGGCTTACTACGAGCCGACCTTCTCCGATCGCTCCCATGGATTCCGGCCCGGAAAGGGATGTCACACCGCGCTGCGCGAGGTGACCGACACCTGGACCGGGTCGAGCTGGTTCGTCGAGGGTGACATCGCCGACTGCTTCGGCAGTCTCGACCACGGAGTGATGCTCCGGGTGCTGGGTGAGAAGGTCCACGACGGCCGGTTGCTGCGGCCGGTGCGCAACATGCTGACAGCCGGATACCTGGAGGACTGGGTCTGGAACGCGACGCTTAGCGGCGCGCCGCAGGGCGGCGTGGCTTCCCCGCTCTGTTTTCACCGGGGTGAAGTAGGGTCTGGCCCAGGTTCTGGGCTCTGTCGCTGATTGAGGGGTTCCTTCTTGTTGATCACGGTGACAGGAGGATGCGGCGTCGCAGGAGGTCGAAGTTGGCCCGGCCGTACATCTGTCTCTTCAGCAGTTTGATCCTGGTCACGTTGCCTTCGACAGCGCCTGAGGTGAGGGTGGTGGTCAGGGCGGCGAGGACGGCCGCGCGGTCACGTCGGATCCCGCCGGCAAGCGAGCGGAGTTCTCGTTGTCCGTCGAGGCGGACATCGGCGAGCCAGACATCGAGGGCCAGGTGCTCGTGAGGTTCCCCCGACGTGCGGAAGGTTGCCGGACATGGCCTGATGGGCCGTGAGAAGGGAGCCTCTGCCATGGCTGCACCGATGAAGTACCCGCCCGAGTTGCGGCAACGCGCCGTTGCCGCATATCGGGCCGCCGACCCGAAGCCTGTGATCCGTCAGATGG